>SKHU01000033.1 GCA_007116755.1 Alphaproteobacteria bacterium | reverse complement strand
TTTCAAAATGAAGAGCGTCTATGGGTCAAAATTCCGACCCGAACAGATGACGCTGCCGTAACAGCCTAAAACCTGCCCTCCTCCGGAACACTTGACATATTTTAAAAGTTATGGCAAATTACTGCGCAACTTTAATTTTTAATTTATAGAACGGTGGTCGGGCGCATTATGGAAGAACTAAAATATAAGGCAAAGCTTGCCGGTTATCACATCAGTAAAAAATCAACAGGCACGGTCGGCACGGTACTTGGCGGTGCTGCGGTTTTTGCTCTGGCGCTGAATACCGGTATCAATATCTCCACAAACGAGCTGGATCCCACAGGAACGGACAGACAGGCAGAAGTACTGGCCGCGTTGCAGGAGCAAAAAGCTGATCTTCTCAGCCTCACCCGTGAATATCAGGCTTTGCAACGGGAAAGCCATGTACAGGACAATGCGGAAGAATTGCAAAACACACAAAACGCACTGCAAAATGCGGGGCAGCGTTTTTTCACGGATCTTTTTACCAGCGGCTCCATGCAGCAGGGGCTGGATGTCGGCGAAACGGATGTCCGCGACCTTTTAAACGGTCTGAAGTTGAAGTCAGGCGATTTCGACTGGGGCACACATGTACACCCGCATATTCCGCAGATGATGCGCGCGGGAATCAGGAACACCCGCAATCTTGACGAAGCCCGCGCCAGACATAGATATGAAGGCACGGAATCACTTGAACAGGGTTTTGAGATTGCCGAAAATATCGCCCGCGGCGCAAAAATGAGTTCGGAGAATCGCGTTTTCGGAATTGCCTTTAGCGTTATGGTTTCACTGTTGCTTGGTTTAGGAGGCGGCGCCGCAATTTCAGCGGCCGGAGAAAATGCGGCAAGAATGCGGCGACCGGTCAAACCTCCGCCGCAACCGAAGCACTGACCGGCAATATTACCCCGCCTTTAATTTATTCCGTTCTGACAGGAATGCCGGGTGCGTATTTGCAGAGTTTAACCGTCAAAGATGATTTAACGTGGCTGACATTCGGTGCCGCCGTCAAATATTTTGTCAGAAACTGCTGGTAATCGTCCCAATCGGCGGCAACGATTTTTAAAAGAAAATCGGATTCTCCGGCGACCATATAGCATTCTCTGACTTTCGGCCACCCTGTGACCATTTCGATAAAACGGTTCAAATCGCTTTCCGACTGGTTGCCAAGCCCGACCTGTGCGAAAACCGTCACACCGTAACCGAGCGCGGCCGCATCCAGATGCGCATGATAACCCAGAATAAGTTTGTTTTCCTCCAGCGCCCGTACGCGACGCAGGCATGGCGGCGCGGATATGCCGACCCTCTCTGCCAGTTCGACATTGGTAATACGGCCGTCTTCCTGCAATTCCTTAAGGATTTTCCGGTCGATACGATCAAGTTTGACTTTTCCCATCTTCTGCCTTCCCAAGCTCCAGATATAAACGTAAAAAAATTGGTAAAAATAATATGTTTTACACACTTCGTGTAATAATATTACCATACGGCAAATGCAATAACAAACTTTGAAAAAACGAAAAATAATGCAAACGGGTAATATATCGTGCTGGGTGGTCGGTGAAGGGCTGGCAGGCACGGAAAACCAGTGTCTGGGAATCGCAGATGCGCTGGGTCTTGTGCCGGAGGTCAAGCGCGTCCGGCTGCGTCTTCCGTGGCGGTTGCTGTCTCCCTATCTGCGCTGTGGCCATCCATGGGCTTTTTCAAAAGACGGTGCGGCGATTGCGCCGCCCTGGCCTGATCTTGTTATTGCCAGCGGCCGCAAAAGCATTGCCGCCGCCCTGCATATCAAAAAACAGAGCGGTGACAAAACTCTGATTGTTCAGGTGCAGGACCCGCGCATTGATCCGAAACATTTCGACCTTGTCACCGTGCCGCAGCACGACCCTGCGCGCGGGGAAAACGTCATCGTCACAACAGGCGCTCTGCACCGCGTCACGCCAGAAAAACTAAAGCAGGAGGCGCAGAAATTTCCGGAACTGCATAAACTCCCCGCACCGCGAATTGCCGTAATGATCGGCGGTGACAGCCGGGCGCACCGCCTGACAGAAGCGCGTAGCGCAACGCTGGCCGCGCAACTCAAAACGCTGGCGCAAAAAAACGGCGGCATGATGGTGACCGTCTCGCGCCGCACCCCCCTTCCCTGTCTTGCCCTGTTGCAGAACACATTAAAGAATATGCCGAACGTATATTTCTGGGACGGCAGCGATGCCAACCCGTATTTTGCTTTTCTGGAACTGGCGGATTGGATACTGGTGACGGAAGACAGCGTCAGCATGACATCCGAAGCCATCTCGACGGGAAAACCCGTTTATACGATCCCGCTTGACGGCGGCGCAAAACGGATCGACCGTTTTCATCACCTCTTGCAAACGCAGGGCTATACACGTATTCTGCCCGCAGAAACAACGGCGCTGGAAAAATGGACATACACACCACCGCGCGACACGGCGGATGTCGCCGAACGAATCAAAGATTTGCTTGCAAAAAGAAAGGAACAACAGGATGAGTGATACAAAACATTGCAGGGTTTTGATTATCGGATCCGGCCCTGCCGGATATACGGCGGCCATCTATACGGCGCGCGCCAATCTGGAGCCCGTTCTGGTAACAGGTATGCAACCGGGCGGACAGATGACAATCACCACGGATGTCGAGAACTATCCCGGTTTTGCAGATGTGATACAGGGGCCGTGGCTGATGGAGCAAATGCACAAACAGGCCGAACATGTCGGCACGGAAATGATCACCGATACGATCACAAAGGTCGATTTTTCCGGTCACCCGAAAAAAGCTTTCGGCGATTCCGGCACAGTTTATACGGCCGATGCGGTGATCATCGCCACCGGTGCGCAGGCACGCTGGCTGGGGCTGGACAGCGAAGAAACGTTTAAAGGCTACGGCGTTTCCGCCTGCGCCACATGCGACGGCTTCTTTTACAAAGGCAAAAAAGTTTTTGTTATCGGCGGCGGAAATACGGCGGTTGAGGAAGCGCTTTTCCTGACCAATTTTGCCGAGCACGTCACACTCGTCCACCGCCGCGATGAGTTGCGCGCCGAAAAAATCATGCAGGAACGCCTGCTTGGTCACGAGAAAATCTCTGCAATCTGGGACAGCGTTCTGGATGAAGTCCTCGGCAACCCGCCCGGCGGCGACGGCGATATCGGTGTGACCGGCGTGAAAATTCGCAACGTCAAAACGGATGAGGTGACAGACCATGACGCACACGGCGTTTTCATTGCCATCGGACACGATCCCGCAACCAAAATTTTCAAAGGGCATGTCGATATGGATAAAGACGGCTATATCGATGTCAAACAGGGATCGACGGCAACAAGCGTTCCCGGCGTTTTCGCCGCAGGCGATGTCAGCGACCATATATACCGTCAGGCCGTCACTGCGGCCGGCATGGGATGTATGGCGGCACTTGATGCCGACCGCTGGCTGGCCGAACATGCCGCCGAATTAAAACGGGATAATGCTGCGTGACGGATGAAAAAGAGCTTGTCCTGACCGTGCCTGAAAATCTCGGCGGAAAACGTCTGGATGCCGCTCTTGCCGCCCTTGCCGCACCCGAATATTCACGCGCCCGCATTCAGGAGCTGATTACGGCTGGCTGTCTCAGCAAAGGCGGAAAACCCGTTACCCGCACAACAACAAAGGCCGAGGCGGGACAGTCCTATCTGCTGCGCATTCCGGCTCCTGCTCCCGCAATACCGGAGGCAGAAAATATCCCCCTGGATATTCTTTATGAAGATGCGGATATTATCGTCATCAACAAACCGGCAGGGCTTGTCGTGCATCCGGCCGCAGGACATGCGGCGGGGACGCTGGTCAACGCCCTGCTGGCACATTGCGGCGACAGTCTTTCCGGTATTGGCGGCGTCAAACGCCCCGGTATTGTCCACCGGCTTGATAAGGACACATCCGGTGTAATGGTGGCTGCCAAAAACGATGCTGCACACCGCGCCCTGAGCGAACAGCTTTCCGCACGCGATTTAAAACGCGTCTATCGCGCTGTTGTCTGGGGAATACCGTCTCCGGAAAGCGGCAGAATTGAAGGGAATATCGGCCGGTCCTCCCGTAACCGCAAAAAAATGGCGGTTCTGGATCGCGGCGGCAAAGAGGCCGTAACCGATTACCGGACGGAACTGCCGGCAGGCGGCGGGATCGCTTCTCTTGTCACATGCCGCCTGCATACGGGACGAACACACCAGATCCGCGTACATATGGCGCATATCGGCCATTGGATTGTCGGCGACCCGCTCTACCGCCCGAACAGTTTCAAGACACTGCGCAAAGGTGATACCGCATATTTTGAAGCGTTGCGCCGCTTTCCCCGTCAGGCGCTGCACGCATCGGAGATGCGCCTGACCCATCCGGCAACAGGGCAGGATATGGAATTTCATGCCCCGTTGCCGCAAGACATGCGCAATCTTCTCTTGGCCGTGGCTGTGCAGTCGTGTAGCATGGAAATATCGGATTCATTCCAAGAAAATTAAAAGAAAATCGAAGGAATACACAAAAATGGTCAGCGACGAAAACGACGATCTCGGACAGCCTTTTGACCCGTTTGCCGCCGAAGAAAAGCAAATGGAGGAAGAGGCCAAACAAAAGGAGGAAGACGATTCCCGCCGTGCCCGGGAATCCGCACGAACAGATGAAGAACGCGAGGTTGCCGCACAAAAAAAATCCGACGATGATGCCGCCAAAACGGCCGCAGCCGAAGCAAGGAATATCCCTCCCGCCGATCTTTCACAGTTGAAATCAGCAGATCTCTCCGCATCGAAACAGATTTCCGGCGGAGAACAGCTTGAACTGGAATTCAACGGTGCAAAACCGTCTCGTATTGCGATCGCTTTCGGTTGGGACGCACCGGAAATAACCGGAGAAAATGATGAGTTTGACATGGATGCCAGCGCATTCCTTCTTGGCGGCGGAAATAAAGTGACAGCGGACAGTGATTTTGTCTTTTACAACAATATGACGACAGGGGGCGGCTCTATCCGCCATCACGGCGACCGTATCGGAGATGCGGGAAACGAGCCTTTTGATACGGGCGGCGATGTCGAGATCATCGTCTGCCATCTGGAAAGTGTTCCCTTTTCTGCCGAACGTATTATGTTTTCCGCGACCATTCATGAAGCTTACGAACGCGAACAGGATTTTACTTTTGTCAAAGACCTTTACGTCCGGGTTCTGGATCTTGACGAAAACAGGGAACTTCTGCGTTACAACCTGCCGACAGAGGAACTAAAACAACAGGATGCCTATATCGTCGCAGAGCTTGAGCGCGGCACAAACGCATGGGTATTTCATGCAAAGGCGGAAACCAAAGTCGGCGGGCTCTACGTTGTCGCCAAGGATTTCAGCGTTTACGTCGCACCGACCTGATGCGTACTGATAAATTTCAACATTATTACGGGCAGGGATAGAGTGCCGCGGCGATACGGCGGTCTTCCGCCATCAGGACATTATAGGTGCGGCAGGCCGCGCCTGTATCCATTGCCTCCACGACAATGCCTTGTGCCGTAAGAAGCATCTGTTTTTCAGGAGGCAGAAAAAAAGCCGACTTCCCGCCGCCGAACAGCACAACATCCACATCTTCCGCACCAATCAACGGTGCGAAATGCCCGACATCCAGCTCTGCAGGATTTTCGGGAACATCCCATGAGGCAACCATTGACGGAAAAACAAGGAGTGGACCGGAAAAACTCTCCTCACTGATGCGGAAGCCGCCTTTCCCGTAGGACTGAATGATTTTGCGCCCGGCCGCAACCAGCGGCGTGATATCAACCATGCGCACCGCCTTCTTTGGCGGCTTTCTTGCCGCCTTGTGTTTGCGGCACTCCTTTTTTCTCGCGCGGACGTACATAAAGCAGCAACGCCGTCGCAATAAAGACCGATGAATATGTTCCGACAAAAATACCGAAAATCAATGCTGTCACGAAACCGCGAATCACTTCGCCGCCAAACTGCCATAACGCGCCCAGCGCCAGAAGCGTTGTGATACTGGTCATCAATGTCCGCGCCAGCATCTGGTTGACCGAAAGATTATAGAGCTCGCGCAGCGGTTTCTTTTTGTATTTGCGCAGATTTTCGCGCACACGGTCAAAAACAACGACCGTATCATTGATCGAATAACCGGCAATCATCAAAACCGCCGCCACCGTGGCCAGCGTAAATTCCATCTGCGTCACGGCAAAGAAACCGATGGTCAGCAAAACGTCATGCGACAGCGCAATAATCGCCGCGACACTGAACTGCCATTCAAACCGCACCCAGATATAGGCCAAAAGGCCAAGCAGCGCATAAAGCATCGCATTGCGTCCGGCAGCGATCAACTCCGCCCCGACCTGCGGCCCGACAAATTCAACGCGGCGGTATTCCTCGACAATTTCGTCGAGGGCTTCGCGCACCTGCTGCATGACGAGTTTCTGCTCTTCCTCGTCACGCTCCTGCTGCGGAATGCGAATCAGCACATCATTCGGCGCACCGAATTCCTGCACACTGATGCCGCCGACATTCAAATCACTTGTCAAACGGCGTATTTCAGGGATATCGGCGACCTCCGCTTTGGTGCGGATTTCCATCAGCGTACCGCCGGTGAAATCAATGCCGAAATTCAGATTTTTCTGGAAAGCAAAAAACAGCCCCGCGACGATCAGAACGCAGGAAAACACAAAGGCGATTTTATGCCACCCCATAAAATCATAATTCGTATCATCAGGAATAAGTTTAATAATTCCGCGCATTTTATTGTTTCCCTATCAAAAAATCATATCGGCAAGACTTTCGGCTTGCGCTGTTTTAACCATGTGACCACCATCAGACGTGTCAGCCAGATGGCCGAGAACATCGATGTCATAATCCCGATCCACAACGTTACGGCAAATCCCTTGATCGGCCCCGTACCGAAAGAGAACAGCAGCAGGGCAGCAATCAGGGTCGTGACCTGAGCATCAATGATTGAAGACATTGCCTGCCCGTACCCCGTATCTACAGCGGAAATGACGGAACGCCCGTTTCGCAACTCCTCTCTTATACGCTCGAAAATAAGCACATTCGCATCCACCGCCATGCCGATTGTCAAAACAATTCCGGCAATCCCCGGCAGGGTCAATGTTGCCTGCAATGTCGATAACACCGCAAAAATCAGCATAATATTGATCAGCAGCGCCACACTGGCAAAAATACCGAACAACCCGTAGACCAGCACCATAAAGATCAGAACAAAAGACAGCCCCATAATGCTGGCAATTTTTCCGGCCTCGACAGAATCCGCGCCAAGACTCGGCCCGACCGTGCGCTCCTCAACAAAAATAAGGGGTGCCGGCAACGCACCTGCCCGCATCAGCAGCGAAGTATCCACAGTTTCCTGAATTGTAAACCGGCCGGTAATAATGCCCGAACCGCCGCAAATCGCCGTATTGATGACAGGTGCTGTCACAATCTCGCCATCAAGAACCCATGCAAAGCGCCGCCCGACATTCTCGCGCGTAATCGTGCAGAATTCCCGCGCGCCGGTCTGATCAAAGCGGAACTGTACGATCGGCGTCCCCTCGTCAAAACTCGGCTGTGCATCAATCAGCCTTTCCCCGTGCAGTGCCACGCGGCGCAATACTGCCAGTGTCGCATCGGGATTGCCGAGCTGCGGATAAACAACCGTTCCGGGCGGAATACGCGCACCCGGCTGGGAGGCCTCCTCATCGACAAGATGCAATGTCATGCTGGCGGTACGCACCAGCAACTCCTTGATACGCTCCGGATTGTCAACGCCGGGCAGTTGCACCAGAATACGATCATGCCCCTGCCGCTGAATAACCGGCTCGCGCGTACCGGTTTCATCAATCCGGCGGCGGACAATTTCAATCGATTGATTAAGGGTGCGTGTCTTGATTTCGGTCAGCGCCTGTGCATTCAACGTGGCACGCGCCGTGCCGTCCGGGGAAATGCGCACATCAATCCCCTCGTGCAAATTGCGCGTCAGGCGATAGGCGCGGTCGCGGTCATCCATATTGCGCAACCTGTAGGCAACGCCGTATTCTCCGGCAGCCGGATTGGCCAACGCCCGCATGGCCGCATGACCGATTCTTTCGCGGGCAAAGCTGCGGCGCAAGGCCTGCTCCAGATCCTCGACACGCGCCGTAACCGCATAATCCATATCCGCCTGAAGCAAAAGATGCGCACCACCCTGCAAATCCAGCCCGAGACTGATTGTTTTATGCGGAAGAATTCCGGATATATCCCCCGCCTTGTCGCGCCATTCCTGCGGAGACAAATTCGGAGCGGCATAAAGCAACCCCCAAAGGGAAATCATCAGAATTGTCCAGATTTTCCAGCTTTCAAAATGTATCATTGTGTCTTGCACCTTTGCTGTCTTGTCTGCAAAATTTTAAAATGCGGTCAGCGCGCACCCTCGCGCGGCTATGCGCCTTCCTTGTCTTTCTTGGTTTTGCGGACGCGGGAAACGGTAATCGTTTTTTCCTCTTTGGCTTTTTTGGCTTTCGCGGTTTTTTTCCCGTCGGCTTTTGCATCGGCATCTTCCGCCCCCTGCGTCTCCTCGCTCGGCACGTAAGAAACGGCTTTTTCCCGAATCGTCAGCAGGGTCGAACGCACGGCATGGACGCGCATGCCCTCGCCCAGATCAATAATGACTTCATCCTCGCCCGTCAGCTTGTACACCTTGCCGATCAGGCCGCCGCCCGTCACCACGCGGTCGCCGCGTTTGAGGTTATCGACCATGCTCTGATGTTCGCGCATACGCTTGTTCTGCGGACGGAACACAAAAATATAAAAGACCAGAAAAATCAGCAGCATCGGCAGCATAAAACCGATCAGACTGAACTCTTGAGCTTCTGCCCCTGAAGCTGATTGCGCCCAAGCGGGAGTGATAAACATGATTGTATCTTCCTGTTAATTTGTTATTTTAAAACAAAGCATGACGGGTACTATCTAACACAACAGCCGCCTCGGCAACAAGGGGAAATGAATGTCCACAGCCGTGGAAGGAAAAAAAATGCAAGGTGCCGCGGCTTTCGGCAAAGCGCTGGCCGTCACGGCATTCTGGATATGCTGTTTTGCACTGCTGCTTGGCGTTGCATACTGGCAGCGCCATACGCTGGCACATCATCTGATTATCTCCCAGCTTCATAAAAACGGTTTTCCCGAAGCGCGGATCGAACGACTCGCCATTGATTTTTCCACGCTGAAAATTGACGGATTGACACTTTCACCGGGGATGTCCGCCGGACACATTGTCGCGGAATACCGTATCACCCCGCAAAAACCGGAAAAAATACGCATCACCCGCCTTGCACTGGATGAGGTTGCGTACCGGCATGATCTGACTGCGGCGCCGGCCGCGGAAACGGACACCGCCATCGAAGAGATTATCCGTGATGCGGTATTACAACTGCTGCCGCTGCCTCTCGACAAAGCCGTAATCTCCAGTACCCGCATCCATCTGCACGGTGTCCCCTTTGCTCTGATTTCCGAGATCAGGGCGGACAACACCAAAATTTACATTAAAAAAGAAGCAAAAAACATTGATATAAAATCAGAAATATCAACAAAAGGTACGGCAGTATCTTTTGCGGCACATATCGAAACAGAGCTTTACGCCAACGGTGATGCCGCCCTCCGTTTCTTGCTCAGTGACGGAGCCGCGCTCAATCTTGGCGATGCGGATGCCGAAGGGCTTCAGGGGGAAGCCCGGATTTTTCTGCGCGACGGCCTGCCTGTGATCGAAGAATTGCAATTCCTTGCGAGCAAGGTCACCTTTTTCGGATTGCCGTTTGAGAATATTATTTTTTCCTATGCAGAAGCTGCGCCCGACTCCGATGGAGAACCCGAGAAAAAAACCGTTCTTCTACAAATGCAAAACCCGGAGAGCCGGACAAAAATCTCCGCTTTTGTCACAATCGGGAACGATACGGATATACGGGGGGAAATAGACATACAAAGCGCCGACATGGAAAAACTGCAACAACTCGGCGCGGCAGAATTCGATCTGCTTCCCGATACCGCTTTTAATGCCCTGCAAAACATAAAGCTTGGCGGCAACGCGCGCCTTTCACTGAAGTTTTCGGGACGCAAACATTTTGAAAATCTGCACAATATCGCAGAAGACTGGGAAGAATTTGCAGGAAAACTTGAATTGTCCACGCAAAATTTTTCGGCTCTGCCATATTTTTCCGGCACAAATGCGGAAATCGGCGCACATTTCTCTCCCGCGGCGGAGGGAATCGTCGTATTGCCGGAAAAACTGTCCCTCTCCGGAAAAGACTCCGGCGGCACGGCATTTGTTTTTGCGCTTGACCCTGCCCCCGATACAACGCATATCCTGCTCAAAAACCGCGGCACAGCGGCAGATTTCAGATTGCCGAAACTCTCCCTCTCCTACGGCGGTCTGCTGAATTTCAACGGCGGCATTACAGGAAAACTGTTCCGCACGCCAAATCCCGGTTTTCATCTCCATGAAATCGACGGCCGCGCCGTATTGCCCGATCACAAAATCACGGCAGATATTTACGAGGCGGATATCACCGGAGATTTTTCGGCAGACAAGCGTATCAAGGCGGATATCCGCGCCGGCATCGAGATCGAGGACAGCCCCCTTGTGCCGTTTCAGGCACATGCAAAGGCTGTTTATGACCGCACGGAAAATATTTCCTTTGACGTTACGCTGTCCGACCATGCGCAGCATGCAAAAGCCGAGGCTTCCGGCCGTTATTCCCTGAAGACGCAAAAAGGACAGATGAAATTTAACCTGCAGCCGATTGAATTTACCGCTTACGGAACGCAGCCGCATCATCTTTTACCGCTTTTGACAGGTGTGCTGCGCAATACATCGGGCACAGCCGGATTTACCGGCGAATTTTCCCTGCCGGAACTCAAAGGCAGCGGCACACTTCTTTTGAAAAACATTTCAACGGAAATCGATGAAAAACCCGTCGATAAAATCAGCGCTGTCCTTGAAGTCCACCGCTTCGCTCCGCTTTATCTTGAACATCAGGAAGTCGCCATAGCAGGATTTAATCCGGGCATTCCGCTATATGACGGTGTCGTCTCTTTCAGCTATAACGGGGTCGAAGCTCTGCCGCTGCGCATACACCACGCCGAATGGCGCATGGCCGGCGGCAGAGTCACAACATCTGACGTGCCGATCAACCCCGTCAACCTGCAGGCAACAATTCTGTTTGCCGTCCATGATTTGTCTCTGCAGGAGTTGCTGGAAATGACACGGCTTGACGGGCTGGAGGTGACAGGCCGGGTCAGCGGCGTTCTGCCGCTGCGCATTGACGGCGAAGAGATATTTATCGAAAACGGAGATATCACCGCAACCGAGCCGGGAATCATCCGCTATAGCCCCGATACGCCGCCCGCTTTTCTGCAAAGCGGTCATCCGCAAATGACTTTTGTGCAAAGCGTGATCAACAATTTTCATTACGAACGGCTGCGTTTTGTCATCAACGGGCAGGCCGGCGCGAATCAGAATATTCGTCTTGAGGCGCTGGGACGCAATCCCGACTTGACAGAAACGCGGCCCGTTGCTTTAAATCTTAATCTGGAGGGTGCAATCGAAAATATTCTCGGGCACCATATACAAGCCTATACGATTCCTGATAACATACATGAGCAAATTCGCAAATATGAGGAACAGAATGTCACAACACCGTAAGTTTTTCCGTCCGGCGGGATTGATGCTGTGCTGTCTTGCCGCCGTTTTTCTGGCCGGTTG
>SKHU01000076.1 GCA_007116755.1 Alphaproteobacteria bacterium | reverse complement strand
GCCCCGTGACGGTCGAAACGATATAGGCAGCCGCCAGAGCGGCCAGAATGATAGTTTGCCAGAGAATACCTTCGGAAATATCCGCAAACAGGAAGTGCAAACCGCCGTTAATCTGCATGACACCAAGACCGATGGATGTCGCCACACCCATAACGGTGGCAACAACGGCAAAAATATCAAAAGCACCGCCGATCTGGTCACGGCCTTTGGCAAGTTTTGCCGTTGCCGGCCGCAGGACGGTTGAAACCAGCCCGGGTTCCCCCTTGCGGAACTGGAAAAAGGCGATAATCAGACCGACAATCGCAAAGGCGGCCCATTGGTGAACGCCCCAGTTGAAAAAACTGTATTGTATGGCAAGACGTGCGGCTTCGGGTGTCAGTCCTTCCGTCTGACCGTGCGGAGGATTCAGATAATGACTCATCGGTTCGGCCATACCGTAAAAAACAAGCCCGACCCCGAAACCTGCCGCCAGCAACATCGCTACCCATGAAAAAAAGGAATATTCAGGCCGGCTGTCCGCACGCCCCAGCCGGATATTTCCGTATCCGGAACAGGCCAGATAAACAAGCACGGCGACAAACCCGAAAACGGACAACAGGTAGAACCAGCCGAAATATTCTGTTGTACGATCCAGCGCCGTACCGGCGGCTTGTTCAAAAACCTCGGGATATACGCTCCCTGCCGTGACAAGGGCGGCAATGACGGCAACGGAAATCAGGAAAACAGGCTGTCGGAAAATTTGTAGCATTAATCTTATCGGTGTTGTTGTTTTATGTTCCGGTTGTTCAGGGTAGACGGAAACAGGCGGAAATGTACAGGGCACGGGCAAAAAAAATCAGGAAAAGGATGATAAGCGCCGCATTTTGTTTTATGGTCATTTTGGAAGATCAGAGCGTTTCCAAAGAGACCGCACAAAGACAAAACAGGCAGAGAGGTATTTGATGGACAGCAATTCGCCACAGATAGAAAAAATTTTGCTCGGCAGCCGCCCGCTGACCGGCGACTGTTATAAACGGGGACATATCCTTTTTAAAAACGCGACAAATCAGCAGAGTCGCGTATTGGCATGGATCGACGGTTTCCTGCGCACCCGTTTTGCCGGACAAGACAGCTTGTCCTTGCTGAGCATTGGTGCCGGCACGGGAATTTTTGATGTCGCCTTCCTTGAAAAAATCGGCGATGTGGCGACAAAGATAGATTATACGGGGATTGAACCGAACGAGAAACAGGCCCCTCTTCTAAAAGAGAATATTGCCGCGGTTTTACCCGCAGGCAGTCATTCGGATATTCATACCTGTCTGTTTGAGGATTTTTCTGCGGAAGGGAAAAAATACGATGTCATTCTTTCCGTCCATGCGCATTATTTTTTCTCCGATATAGCAGAATTGCTGACCCGTGCTGCGGATCATCTCGAAAAAGACGGTATTTTCGTCCTGACCAGTGCGGGAAACAGCTTTCTTAGCAAATATTTTGTGACGACATTTCAAAAAAACTTCGGCCATCCCGCATGGTTGAGCAGCGATATTGAAAAGGTTTTGCAGGCGCAGAATATTGCCTACCAAAAGCACCGTATTGATGCAGAGCTGGATCTATCTCCTTGCTTTTCTCCGGACAGGAGCAAGGCCGTTGATATGCTCAATTATATTGTTCACGCCGATATTTCACAGATGTCGGAGGAAGATATGGAATTGCTGAAAGACGAGTTGCGCCGCAATATGTTTGACAAAAACAGCCAGAAAATTGCCCACCCCGTCGATGCCTTCATTATTACGGGACACCGGGCATAAGCCCTGCCCAAAATACGCAATCGGATGGTGTGATGCGATACGGATATTAAAACGGAAAAGTCATACTCTCGTGTGCAGACACAATCTCCTGCAGTTTTTCCAGCGGCAGGATATTGCTCTCCGTTTCAATGCGTTTTTTCCACTCGAAACTGCCGGTTGCCAGCGTCTTTTTACCAAGAATGACGCGGTGCGGCAAACCGATCAAATCGGCATCCGCCAGCTTTTCCCCTGCCCGTGCGTCGCGGTCATCATACAGAACGGAAACGCCTTCGGCGCAAAGCTGCTTATAAATTTTTTCGCATTTTTCAATATCCGCCGCCTCATTGACCAGCGACACCAGATGAATGTGATAGGGTGCAACCTGTTCCGGCCAGACCAGCCCGTCCTCGTCACTCAGGCATTCGGCAATTGTCCCCATCACGCGGCTGGGACCGATACCGTAACAGCCCATCACGGGGAATCTCTGCGTGCCGTCGGCAGCGGTAAAACCGGCGGAGAAAGATTCGGCAAAGCGCGTGCCGAGTTTAAAAATATTGCCGACTTCGATGGCTTTGACCTCTTCCAGATTTTTTTCGTCGCCCGGTTTGTATCCCGGAATCAGTTCTTTTAAGACATCCTGATCGTCGATAATTTCTTTGTTGATGGCAATCTCCGTGCCCGGTACGCGGTATATCACATCCTCGCCGTAAGGTGTGACGGTCTGGAATTCATGCGAATATCTGGAAAAAATACCCCCCGACGCATAGGTCAGCAGCGTGATGCCGCCCAGACCGCAGCGCTTGAAAATACGGTGATAGGCCGCTGTTGCCTGTTCGTAAAACGCATCCAGATCACCCTGCGATGCATGAAAAGAATAAAGGTCTTTCATGCGGAATTCACGTCCGCGCAACAGCCCTGATTTTGCCCGCGCCTCGTTGCGGAACTTTGTCTGGATCTGATACACCGCCTTGGGCAAATCGCGGTAGGATTGTATAAAACCTGCCATCAGCGGCGTGACGACTTCCTCATGCGTCGGCCCCAGCGCCAGATCGCGGTCACCTGCGCCTTTCAGTTTGAACAGGATATCGACCTTGTCCCAGCGTCCGGTTTTCTCCCAGATATCTTTCGGCTGCAGGGCAGGCATCAGAATTTCCTGTCCGCCGATGCTGTTCATTTCCTCGCGGATAATATTCTCGATATTGTTCAGAACCCGCATCCCGAGCGGCAAAAAGGAATAAACCCCCGCCATCAGGCGACCGACATAGCCCGCACGCGTCAAAAACTGCGCGTTGCGGCTGACATCGCTGTCGCTGGTCTGCTTCTGTGTTTTGGTGGCTAGTTCGGATAATCTCATGACCACTATCTTACAGTTGTGTTTAAAATAAAACGACTCTGTAATGTAATAATTTTACGCAAAAAAAAG
>SKHU01000048.1 GCA_007116755.1 Alphaproteobacteria bacterium | reverse complement strand
GGATCAAGAAGGTTGAAGGCGTCGGCGCGAAATTCGATCCCGGCCAGCATGAGGCCGTGTCGATGGGGCAGGACGGCGAAAAACAGGACAATACGGTGCTGTGTGTGATGCAAAGCGGTTACAAAAGCGAAGACCGCCTGCTGCGTCCCGCAAAGGTCATCGTCAACAAGCTGCAGAAATAGAGCTTAAGACGCTCAATTTTAGAATTTGATATGTTGGGAATGCACAACGCCCTTAAAACCCGCCTTTTCATTTTGGGAAAGGCGGGTTTTCTTTTGCGTTTTTTGCCGCGGCAGTGTAAAAATCAGGGATATGATGAAACGATAATCTCAACGGTGGAGCTTTGAAACCCATGCAGGAGAACAGAAAAAAGATGCAGGATAAAACGCCGCCGGAAAACGGCAAAAAACCGGAAAAATCTGCGGCGGAAAAAGAAAACGCTGCGCAAGAAAACAAGGACGCATCTGCCGCAGAGGGGGATCAGCAGCAGGATCGCGATGCCGCGGCGCTTGAGGCGCTGCTTGCCGAAAATGCGGAGATGAAGGACAAGATGCTGCGCGCGCTGGCCGAGGTGGAAAATATCCGCCGCCGCAGCCAGAAGGAACGCGAGGATACGGCAAAATACGCTGTCACGTCTTTTGCGCGTGATCTTGTCACTGTGGCTGATAATCTGCGCCGTGCGCTTGATTCCGTGCCGGAGGAGGCTGCGGCGGGCAATGAATTGCTGCAGAATATCCTGACCGGCGTGGCCGCGACGGAAAAACAGCTTCTCTCCGCGCTGGAAAACGCCGGAATTGTCAAAATCATGCCGGGCGAGGAAAAATTCGATCCGAATTTTCACGAGGTGATGTTTGAAGCCGAAATTCCCGGAAAAACCGCAGGGCATATCATCGAGGTGCTGGAGCCGGGCTATATGATTCACGACCGTCTTCTGCGCCCTGCCCGTGTCGGCGTGGCAAAATCTACGGCGGCGAAAGAGACCGGAAAAGAGAGTGGAAAAACCGAAAAATCTTGACTTTTCCCGCATTATTTTGCATATTTGCCGCATATATTTATTAAAACGGATTTTTAAAAAGGGGGTTTATGATGGCCGAAAACAAAACGGAGACGACCGGAACAGTGCCGCAAAACGAAACAAACGAAACAGAGGCAAAAATAAATGCACCGAAAAGCCGTTTCTGGCAGGGCGTGCGTTCTGTTTCCGAAAAAATCGGCACCGGCGTAAAACTGGCCGCGCTCGGCACGCTGGTGGCGGGTGCTATTGTCGGTCTGGCGCTGGCCGCACCGGTCGCCATGCTGGTTGCTGTACGTCTGGCCATACCGCTGCTGCTGCTGGGCACAATCGGCTATGGCGTGTATTCCATCGCTAAAACACTATCGGGCGGCGGAGATGCCAAGAAGAAATCCGCGAAAAAACCGGAAATCCGCATTTCCAAAGTCGAGGATGCCCCGACCCGCGGCATGAAGCCGGATATGGGCAGCACGCCGGATTTTAATAACCGTGCGGAAAACACGGCGGGTAAGCGCGATCCCGTCAATGACGATACGCAAACGCCGCGGCAATCTTCGGTCAAGCCGGATTCCCTGCGCAAGTAAACGGCGTTCAATCAATCATCGTTAAGGTGTGACGGCGGTATATTTCCATATATCGCTTTACGCCGTCTTCTGTTTTATGTTATAATTTACCTAAAGGTTTTAACATGCATGATCGCGTATCGGCGCGTCGTGGCGAGAAGGCGGTATACGTGGAGAATTCACCGAAAAAACAGAAAAAGAAACCGGATTCTAAACCGCAACAAGGGCGCTGGGCGCAGTTGGCGGCTTCGGCGCGCAAGGGTATGTCGGTTTTCAAGCGCAAGGAACAGAATGCGAAACCGTCCGGCGGTGCGCCCGCGCAACACGTAAAAAAACGTATCAAGAACGGCGTTGACCGCACGGGTAAAAATTTGAAAAAAGCCGGAAAATCCGGCGTTAAGCTGTTGAACAATAGGGCAGTGCAAAACGGATTGCAGACCGCACGTAAAAACGGGCAAAAAATCTTGAAAAAGGGACGGGAGCTGGCCAACAGCAAACCGGTACGGAAGGGGCGCGATGCGGTCAAAGACGGCGTGAATCGTGTCCGCAACAGCAAAACGGTTAAAAAGACCGTGCAGCGTGTCGGCGATAATCTGGGCAAGACAAAAGAAAAAAGCGTGAAATTGCAGAAAAACGATGCGTTGCAGGGTGCAGCCGGAAAAGTGCGCCAATATCTGGACAAGGCCAAAATCGCCAGCAAGAACGCCATGGACAATGAAAATGTCCAGAAAGGCGTACAAAAAGGGCAGAGCGCCGGTCGGAAAGTCGGGAAATCTTTGTCGGAAGGCCCGCAAAGCAAGGGTGACCGCGCGCATGAAAAGGCACGCAAAGCCACGGAAAAAACACGGAATTATATGCGCAAGGCGCGCGAGAAAGCCGGCGAATTGTTTTCGGGAAAGAAAACAAAATATACATCCGAAAAAAGCGGGCAAAAACAGGATAAACCCGGAACCCGTTTCGGTACGGCAGAAAAACAGAAAAAATACAGCACACAACAGTTAAGAAGCAAGGGCGTACAGGCAAAGCCGTCAAAACCGAAAATTACATTGAGCAAATACGCCGCCGATCCTTCACAAAATGCCAGGCAGACAAAAAAACCTGCTGCAGTTATTGCTAAACAGCAGAATAAACGGCAAAGATTCAGGTTTTTTTAACGTATAGCATTTACAATAGGTTTACAAAAGAGAGAGAAAAACGATGTCAAAAAAGAAAAATCCGACTACAAAATTTTTACAGCAGAAAGGCTCTGCAGGTAAGGCATCGGGACAAAACTTGAAACAGTCCAGACTCGATAAAGTCTGCAAATGTCTAAAAAATGTTGCGCACGACATGGAGCGCGGAGCCGTACAGATCGGCAGGGAGGCTGTTTCCGAATTTATCGCAAAAGTCAAACCGGTTGCGATTGCTTTGGCGCGTCAGGCATTGACGACAGCGGCACAACGCGCCGGAGATTATCTGACTGAAAAAATCAATAACAGCACAACGCCGCGCCGCCCCGCCACGCGCCACGCGCCCTGATATTCCCGTTTTATAGGTCTGTTTAGAAAACCCTTAATATTTTCCGTATATAATAGAACTTGGTGTGTATTGAACCTGCGGTGGGGTATGGGGGGATAGTGG
>SKHU01000138.1 GCA_007116755.1 Alphaproteobacteria bacterium | reverse complement strand
GCTGCTGCCGCCGGACATCAATAAATCCGAAGTCAGTTTTGCTGTGGAAACGCTGCCGGAAACGGGCGAGAAAGTCATCCGTTACGCGCTGGCGGCGTTGAAGGGCGTCGGCGAGCAGGCGATGCAGCAGATCGTTGAAGAACGGCGTGCGAGCGGCGCGTATAAGGATATTTACGATCTGATGCGGCGGGCGGGCTATCGCAATATGAACCGCCGCCAGATGGAGGCGCTGGCGGCTGCAGGCGCGTTTGACGGCCTTGTACCGAAGAGCCGTGCGCAGGCCTATGCGGCGGCGGAGATGCTGTTGCGCTATGCGACCAGCGTTGCGGAAGAAAAGGAAAGCGGGCAGGAAAGCTTGTTCGGCAGTGCGGAGGAAACCGTACTGGAACTGCCGCCCCTGCCGGATGTCGAAACCTGGGAGCCTTTGGAAACGCTGCAATACGAATTTGCCGCCGTCGGATTTTATCTTTCGGCGCATCCGCTGGAAACCATGGAGCGGCAACTCAGGCGGCTGGGCGTCGTTTCTTCCGGCGATGTGCGGCAGAAGATCGAGGATTCTCCGACAACGCGTTTTAAAATGGCGGGAATTGTGCTGAAAAAACGCGAGCGCGTTTCGGCGAAAGGCAATCGTTTTGCCTTTATCCAGATGTCGGATGCCGGCGGTGTTTATGAGGTGATGATGTTCTCCGAAGCGCTGGCGGCATCACGCGATGTTCTGGAGGCGGGGCAGGCGGTGCTGTTGAATGTCGATGTCGATATGAAGAGCGAGGATGAAATCCGCTTTCTTGCGCAAAAGGCCGAATTGCTGACCCCGCATGTCGAGGATGTCACAAAGACCGTGCGTATTATTATCGACCGCGAAAATGCCGTTGCGGCAATCTGTGATATGCTTGATGCGGATGAGGCAGAGGATGAGGCGGAAAAAAGCATCGAAGTGCTGGCCAAGCTTTACGATCAAAACCAGCAGGCGGTCATTCATCTGCCCGGAAACTGGCCGTTGTCACAAAGAACGCGCCACCGTTTGCGCCAGATTGAGGGCGTATCCGATGTGCAGGAGATGTAAGCAGCTTTAATGAACACCCGGTTTTTTCGGTTTCGGGCGTTTGTTATAGCGTCCGAACTGTCGTATGCGGTTCCGGTTGATACCGGCTGCGGCTCCACCGGCCGCTGCTGCCGCCAGCACCGTGAACAATACCGCCAGCGCACCGTTGCCGAAAGATTTTCCGGTGGAGGATGAGGCAACATCCTTTGCGGCGTTAAACCGCACGTCCAAAGGTGCGTCCGGATTTACATGATAATTCGCGCGCGCCTCGTCAAGAAAATTGAAAGACACCTCGGGAAATTTCTCCAGATTATACGGTCTGTTCCCCAGTGTCATCAGGCTCGGTTCGGTATGCTGCAACTGTGCCCACAAATCACGCAACTGCCGCTCGCCGATGGCGACACCTTCTTCCTGATTGCCGCTGGCCAGTGCGGTGACAGTAATTTTCTTGACCTTTGTGTTCAGGAAATCACGCAACTCGGCGAATTGTCCTTCCAGCTCGGTCTGGGCGGTATTGATTTCGGGCGTGCGGTCGCGACGGCGAATACCGTTATATTCATCGATCTGCTCTTTCATTTCAGTCAGTTGCTGCGCCCCGTCCTGAAAGGTGAGAATTTTTCCGGAAAGCAGTGCGTATTTGTCCTGTTCAACGGCGGCGATACCCTGATCGTCCAGAGCGCTGCGGTGGTTTTCGACAGCATTGCCACCAAAATACATACCGCCGGCCAGCGCCGTTCCCAATACGACAACAGCGATTTTTCCGTCTGAATTGACGGTGCTCTCCAGCCCGTTCATGACATGATATTTGATGCGCTCAAGCGGCCCTGACATTCTTGAAATCCCCTATTAATTATAAAAAAACAGTGCAAATACGTGCGGTGACTGCCGTGGCAACAGAAAAACCGCACAGTTTTTATATCATCTCACAGTAGTTATGTCAATGAAATATAGTTTTAACAGGTGATATTTATTGACGGCGGCGGCAGGCTGTGATTCTCTGGAAAAAGGAGAGATTTTTTCATGGCACGTCAAAACGCATTTTTCTCAAACCTTTCTTTAAAAAGACTGGCGGGGTCTTTTTTGGGGTTTCTGCTGTTTTGTTATTTTGCCCTGCATCTGGTGCAGGGAGAGCGCGGCTGGATTGAATTGCGCAAAATCGAGGCGGAAACAGACCGGGTGGCCGCCGAATATGACAGGCTTGACTGGCAGAAAAAACGGCTGGAACACCGCGTCGTGTTGTTGCGTCCGCCGCGGATTGATGCGGATATGCTTGACGAGCAACTGCGTTCCAAACTCGGCTATCTGCATCCTGACGAGCATGTGCTGGTTCTGGAAACATCTACGCGTTAAAATCCTTTGGCGGCAACCGTCCACCACGCAGGATATGTTTTTTGCAGATTTGCGAGAGCAATTCCGGCGTTTTCCCTACCGTCAAAAATTCCGAAACATGTCGCACCGCTGCCCGACATGCGCGGCAGCAGGCAGCCTTTTTCTTTCTGCAGGGCATTGAGAACATCACTGATTTCGGGGCATATCCGCATGGCGGCATTTTGCAGATCATTTCGGGATTTGCCCAGAAGGTGCAGCAACTCTTCAAAATTTAATGATTGAAAATCAATACTTTTATTTGAAAATACCTGTTGTTCCGCAGCATAGGTTTTAAAAACCTCCGGCGTCGGAACAGGGACATCCGGATGAACCAGCAGCAATGCATAGCGTGGCAGTGTAACGGGGCGGATGTCTTCACCGATGCCGCGCGCAAGACAGGGGCGGCTTTCCAGACAGGCGGGAAGGTCGGCGCCAAGCGTCAGAAGATCATGTTCCGCAGCATTTTTTCCGGTAATCTGTGACAGCGCCCGAAGACAGGCGGCAGCATCGGCGCTTCCGCCGCCGATTCCGGCGGCAACAGGAAGATTTTTTTCCAGCGTTACGGCAACAGGCGGCAGATCGCCGCACAGAATTTTCGCAGCGCGTGTGACAAGATTATGCTGCGGGTCTGTGTCTTTGAGTGCGGCGGAAAATTTCCCCGCGATTTTCAGGGAAAATTTTTCGGCAGGGGCAAAATGTAGATTGTCACAGGCCTTGCTGTGCGGATCCGCAAATTCGACCAGCGATTCAAGCCTGTGATAACCGTCCGGCCGCCGCCCCGTAATATGCAGGAACAGGTTTATT
>SKHU01000114.1 GCA_007116755.1 Alphaproteobacteria bacterium | reverse complement strand
CGATATTCCCGATTGTCTGATCGCGCGTTTCCTCCAGCCCGTCCAGTGGCGAGGGCGCGGTTCTCGGCTTCTTTTCCAATCCGGCGTCTTTTAATTTATTGTCATTCGCCACCTGTTTAACCTGACGGAAGGCCATCGAGGGTGTGAATTTCTTGATCGGCGGTACCGGTGCGGGAGCCTGCGCCCGCGCCCATTGCGGCACACCGCTTTTGCGGCGTTTTTTCGGCGGGCGTACGCCGTCATCTTTCGGGCGCGCGGTTTGCGGTGCGGTAAAGCGGATAATATCGCCGTTCTCCGCCTCTTCATACACGACATCTTTGCCGAGATTGTCTTCCAGCCCTTTTTTCACCAGATCGTACCAGCAATCCTCTTTGCGGTTTTTGCTGTTCTGGTAGCCATAGACCATCAGACGGTCTTCGGCGCGGGTCATGGCGACGTAAAGCAGGCGGCGGTATTCCTGATCGCGCTCCTGCTCGATTTTTTCGCGTTCGTCCTGAAAATATTTGTTTTCCAGCTCGGCGCGCGGCACCCAGAGCGGTACGCTGCGCTCGCCCTTCGGCCAGAGCAGTTTCGGGCGCGTCTTGGCATTGCTGG
Source organism: Alphaproteobacteria bacterium (assembly GCA_007116755.1). GTDB lineage: Bacteria > Pseudomonadota > Alphaproteobacteria > Micavibrionales > CSBR16-224 > CSBR16-224. Next base: position 2,627 of record SKHU01000114.1, on the reverse strand, counting down.
CCGGAACGGCGGTGGTGTCGGGCATAATCACAATCGGTGCTTCCAGACCTTTTGCGCCGTGGACGGTCATAATGCGGATTTTCGGATTGCTGCTGTCGCCGTCGATCTCGCGCTTGATTTCCGAATCTCCGGCATTGATCCACGAGATAAGCCCCTGCAATGCGGGGGTATTCATTTTTTCAAACCGCTCCAGCGTGTTCATAAATTCGACAATCGCGTCTTCGGCTTCGAAACCGAGACGGCTGTACAGCGCATACAGGCCGGAATGTTCGTCACCGGGGCAGGGATGCATCAGCATATCGGCGAAAAAGTCGTAAGGGCGGCGTGCCGTGGCTTCCGTCATGCGGGTTTCAAGATAATCGACAACATCTTTATGTTTTTTGCTGCCGCTGTCCGCCTTGTCTTTTAAAGCATCCCAAAGCGACCCTTCGCGACCGAGTGCCAGATCTTCCAGCTCCTTGTCATTCAGCCCGATCAGCGGTGATTTCAACACCGTGGCCAGCTTGTAATCGTCGCGCGGGAACAGGGCAAACTCGCCGACGGCCAGCATATCCATCACGGCAATCTGGTCGCGCAGCGTGATGCGGTCTGCGCCGGAAACGGGGATGTCGCGTTTTTTCAGCGCGCGGATCATGTCATCGACAAAGCGCGAGCGGCGGCGTACCAGAATCATAATATCCGACGGCGTGATCGCGCGGCCGCGGGCTTTCAGCTTTTCGCCTTTTTTCAGCCAGTCGCCGATCTGGTCGGCGATATGTTCGGCCATATCCACGGACGGGTCGTAATGATCTTCTTTTTCGGTCGGCAGCGGCCAGGGCGGCAGCGGCTTCATACCGCGCGATTCAAAAACCGGATGCAGTTCGACGATACCGCTTTGTCCCATACGGAACGGCTTATGCGTGATCTCTTTTCCTTTGTCTTCAAAAGACAATCCGTCGGCGGCTTCGTCATTTTTAAAAACGGCATCGACGGCAGAAATAATCGCAGGGCTGGAACGGAAGGTAACTTCCATCTGCACATGCTGCCATTTGCCGCCGGATTTTTCGACCTGTTCGGCAAAGAATGCACGGCGGCGTTTAAACTCTTGCGGGTCGGCGCGCTGGAAGCTGAAAATCGACTGTTTTTCGTCACCGACGACAAACATGGTACGGCTTTTTGTGTCCGGTTTTTTGCCGTTTTCAGGGTTGAAAAACTCTTTTGTAATCGCGGCGATGATCGACCACTGGTCGGGGTTGGTGTCCTGCGCCTCATCGACCAGCACATGTTCCAGATTGCCTTCCAGCTTTTGCAGTGCCCAGGCCGCGCCGTCCTTTTCTTCGAGGAACAAAAGCGTGCGGTAGATCAGATCATCGTAATCCAGCGCATTGATGGCGCGTTTGCGTTCCTTGTAATTGTCCAGAATAGCGTTGGAGAGGATCAGCAGCGATTCCGTGCCGCGTGCGACATTGACCGTGCGCATTTCCTCCAGCCCGTCCAGCAGGCGCTGCGTTTCCTTTTCCAGAGCGGGCAGGGCGGCGGCGGTGGCTTTTGTTGTCATGCGTTTGCGCGGCTCGCCGGCTTCGGTCAGAAAAGCTTTCAGATAGTCGTCAAACATCTCCAGCCTGTCCTGCGCATCGGAATCCAGCCATGCGCGGATTGTCGCACCGCGTTCCTTATCGGTGTCGCTGCCGGTTTCCAATATGTCGCAGGCTTCATAAAGCGCGCTGAGATCGGGGGTGTTGCCGTTCAGCCCTTTATCCTGACAGATGGCGCGGCGGATATCCGTGCCGGTGTTGCCGCGCTTTGCGCCCAGTTGTTGATAGACGGCTTCGATCGCGCCGTTGATGGTGCCGGAGCCGTCATCATGTTTTTGCAACACGTTCAAAAGTTCGCCGCGGCGGTAGGTAATCTCGCCGATCAGCGCCATGAAATCCTCTTCCGATACTTCCGGCGTGATGCGGCGCACGGCTTCAGCCAGATCGGTATCGGGATCATCCTGCACCTGCTGCAGAATATCGGCCTGTGACTGGCGCAGCAGATCGCGGGCGCTTTGTTCGTCCAGCACATCGAAATAGGGCGGGATGCCGGTTTCCACCGGAAAGCGTTTCAAAAGTGACTGGCAGAAAGAGTGAATGGTCTGGATTTTCATGCCGCCCGGTGTATCAAGATATTCCGCAAACAGCCGCCGTGCGCGTTGTCGCGTTTCCAGATCGGGCGACTTTCCAGTCAGCTTTTTCAGCCGCGTATTCAAAACCGCGTCGGAGCATGTCGCCCATTTTTCCAACTCCTCGCGGATGCGGTTTTTCATGACAGATGCGCCGGCATTGGTGAAGGTGACGCAGAGAATATTTTCCGGCTGTGCACCGTCCAGCATCAGACGCAATACGCGGTCGGTCAAAACTTTGGTTTTTCCCGTTCCGGCAGAGGCCGTGACCCAGACGCTTTTTTCAGGGTCGGAGGCGCGGCGCTGCACGACATTCGGGTCGGGCTTGCGTGTGCGTTTTGCAGCTGTATTTTTTTTCGGCGTTGCCATTTTTCAATCTCTATCTTTTACGTCCGCGCGCAGCAGGTTTTTTTGCCGTTTTCTTTTTGGCTGCGGTGGCTGTTGTTTTATTTTTTGAAGCCGTTTTTTTTGCGGCGGTTTTCTT
>SKHU01000168.1 GCA_007116755.1 Alphaproteobacteria bacterium | reverse complement strand
CGGGGGAAATCGCGCAGAAATACCCTGGCACGCTCTATGTCCAAAGCTGGGAACAGACCAACGCCCATTTCTTCAACGCGCTACAGGTGGAACGTAGCGTGATGTTTTTGATTCTCACGCTGATTATTCTGGTGGCGGCGTTCAACATTATTTCCAGCCTGATTATGCTGGTGAAGGAAAAGGGGCGTGATATTGCAATATTGCGGACGATGGGCGCAACGCGCGGCATGATCGTGCGCATATTCTTTTATACCGGAGCGGCAGTCGGTATTTTGGGGACTCTATTGGGGGCGGCTCTGGGTATTACGATTGCTGCCAATATCGAATCCATCCGGCAGTTTCTTGAAGGTTTGACGGGAACGGAGCTTTTTGCCGATGAAATCTATTTCCTCTCACAACTGCCGTCCAAGCTTGATTATAACGAAGTGATCGCAATTGTGCTGATGGCGCTGGTCTTGTCGCTGGCCGCGACGATCTATCCTGCGTGGAAAGCAGCACGTATGGATCCTGTGGAGGCGCTGCGGCATGAGTAAAAAAACCGTTTTATCATTGAAAAACATCACCCGACAATTTGAGCAGGGCGGGCGCAAGCTGGATATTCTCGCGGGAGCCGATCTTGAAATCCGTGAAGGGGAAAGCGTGGCGCTGGTCGCGCCCAGCGGTGCGGGAAAATCGACCCTGTTGCAGATTGCAGGGCTGCTGGATCAGCCGTCATCGGGAGAGGTTTATATGGACGGCGCATTGGTGCAGGGCGCGGATGATGAAACCCGTACGCGCCTCAGGCGTGAGAAAATAGGTTTTATCTATCAGTTTCATTATCTGCTCTCCGATTTCAATGCGCGGGAAAATCTGGTTTTGCCGCAGCTGATTGCCGGAAAATCAAAAAAACAGGCGCAGCAAAATGCCGATGAATTGCTGAAAATGGTCAAATTGTCGGAACGCGCCGGACATTACCCGTCGGAAATGTCGGGCGGCGAACAGCAACGTGTGGCGATTGCACGCGCATTGGTCAATAATCCTGTGCTGCTGCTGGCGGACGAGCCGACAGGAAATCTTGACCCGCGCACAGCCGGAGATATTTTTACACTGCTGAAACAGATGGTGGCCGAACTCGGCCTTGCGGCGCTGATCGTCACGCATAATATGGAGCTGGCACGGCAGACGGATCGTATCCTGACCTTAAAAGACGGCAAGATCGTGCCTTATGATAAAGCGGCGCTGGAGGATGCGGCTTAGCCCGACATCCTCCGTAACAGGCCGTTTTCCTATCTGTTGCGGCGTTGGAAGCGCCTGAGATTGGTGTGATTTTGCGACATCGGGCGGCCGGTTTGCAGATTGCCCTGATGGACGGCTTCCTTAACCAGTTGCTCCTGAATTTTCCCGATCGTATCTTCTTCCGTGAAATTTTCCGCAACCGTTCTGTTGACGCGGACACCGAACTGCTTTCTGGTATTGTCAAAAATCAGTACCGGAATTTTGAAATTTTCACCGATCGTGGCCGTGCCTTCATATAGCGGACGACCGAAAGCATTGCCGCCCAGATCGCTGTAAACATTGCTGCGGGCTTCCGACGGCGAGACATCGATATGAAAATCGATATGCTGCGCGGCCAGCGTTTGCTGTACGGCATCCATAGCCTCAAAAAAGGTTTTCAGCGCGGCATTGATACCGCTTCCCTGAGACTGGCGGCTTTGCTCCTGAAATATTTTCGACAATGTATCTTTGTTGTGCATGTTAAACTCCTCTCCGGCTTTAAAAGTCACTGTTATAACTTTTGTTAAATCTAATATAACAGAAGTTATAACAATATGTCAAATATATTTTGCTAAAAAACAAAAAAGAATTTCATTTTTCTTTCGGTACGGTTTGTGTAGGATGAAAGAATAAAAACAATGGAAACGGAGAATTATAATGTTCAAAACAATAAAGATTTTTTCTGTTGCCGTGCTTTTGGTCTTTGCGCTGTCTGTTGGCGGGTGCAATACGATGGTCGGTGTCGGGAAGGATCTGCAGGCGGCAGGCGAGGCGTTGTCCGGTTCGGCGAACAGTCATCAGGGCTATTGACCCTTTTCCATTTTATCGCTTCATGACAAAATAAAATAAATATAAAAATCAAAGAAGTCAGGATAAGTCGTGAAGATTGGCATTTTATCTCGTGATCCGCAAATTCATTCCACACAAAGGCTCGTTTCTGTCGCGCGGGAGCGTGGGCATGAGGTGCGTGTCGTTGATGTTTTGAGCTGTTTTATGAACATCAACCCGAACCGGCCGGAAGTCCATTACCGCGATGAAATTTTGAAATTCGATGCCGTTATTCCGCGGATCGGCAGTTCCGTCACGTTTTACGGAACGGCTGTTGTCCGCCAGTTTGAAATGGCCGGTGTTTACAGCCTGAACGGGTCGCTTGCCATTGTGCGCGCCCGTGACAAGTTGCGGGCGCACCAGATTCTGGCGCGCAAAGGGCTGGGTATGCCGTCCACGAGTTTTGCGCATTCAACCCAGAATACTGCGGATTTGATTAATCTGGTGGGTGGTCCGCCGCTGGTCGTCAAGCTGTTGCAAAGCACGCAGGGGCGCGGTGTGGTTCTGGCGGAAACAAAAAAAGCCGCCGAAGGTGTGATACAGGCGTTTCGCGGTCTGGACGCGCATTTTCTGGTGCAGGAATTTATTAAAGAATCCGGCGGAGCGGATATTCGCTGCTTTGTGATTGGAGACAAGGTTGTCGCCTCGATGATGCGCAGAGCCGAAGAGGGCGATTTCCGTTCGAATCTGCACAGCGGCGGCAGTGCCGAAAAAATAAAGATTACGCCGACGGAACGCAAGCTGGCGGTGGCCGCCTCAAAAGCGATGGGGCTGCAGGTGGCGGGGGTCGATCTGGTGCGTTCGGAAAGAGGGGCGCTGATTTTGGAGGTCAACAGTTCTCCCGGCTTGCAGGGTATCGAACGTACAACGGGCAAGGATGTTGCATCGCTGATGATCGAGCATCTTGAAAAAAATGCGGCGATGAAAAAGAATTCGCGCGAGAACAAAGGATAGCAGGGTACGCATGGCTGAAAAACTGGTCATTGCCGGAGAAGAGATTGCGCCGGGCGAGCGAAAAAAAGTCGAGTTGAAAGTTGCGCGGCTTTACGATTTTACGGAGATGAGCATGCCGATTGAGGTCGTGCGCGGCAAAAAGGACGGGCCGAGGCTTTTTGTCTGCGCAGCAATCCATGGAGATGAGATCAACGG
>SKHU01000254.1 GCA_007116755.1 Alphaproteobacteria bacterium | reverse complement strand
TACGTCGATTCAGGCTACAACATCATCGGCTAGAGCATTTTGTCTTTCCCGCGAGGGGCGGGTATCCATGTTTCAACAGATGCGGGTGCTTCGGAATGGATTCCCGCCTCGCGCGGGGATGACAGCAATAAAAAATAGCTCCGCTTCTCCCTTGTGTTCCGGTTAACACAGCAGTAAGAATTTTGAGGGTAGAATAAATATCGGACACAAACGGGAGTCTTGCCGATGCGCTTTTCTTTTTTTTCCATGACAATTGCCGCTGCAACAGCTGCCGCTGCTTTCTGCCAGATACCGCAAGCGACCGCCGCTCCGGCGCTGACCGGGCCGGAATGCGCGGTGATCGGCACGGTGGGAAATATTGAAACCCGCAAACATTACTATCAGCCGGAAAGCTGGCGGGTTGGTTGGGGTTTGCCTGAATACCGTCTTTATACGGATGTAACGCTGCATTTGACGGCCGCCGCAGGCGAGGGATGCGCGATGGAGGCTTTTCAAGGCAAGGCGTTTCAACTGCGCGTCGATCAGGATGCGGAAAAGCTTGAAACAGGGCTTTGCCTGCGCGCCCTCACACAATATTCCGGCGATGAATTCGCCATCGGCCAGTGGCTTTATGATATTGAAATTATCGATATGTCGTCCTGCGCCGCAGAATAGCAGAATAAATCCGGTCAGGCCGGAGCAAAGGAGGCTTTGCGTGTGCGGTGTTTTCCGTTGCGGCTTTGAATTGCCGCAGCACTGGAATTCGGCTTTTCGGAGAATTTTGTCTGTGTCTTCACCGGATTGTTGCTGCGCGTATGCTCGACCGACACGCCGCCTTCGATTCCCATTTTTACACCGCCTGCGGTTTTTCCGGCCGCACCGTTGGAAATCCGCCCCTCGTAATTGCGGCGCGCATTTTCACGGACAGTATGAATCATCGAACCGTAACCGCGCGCCTGATCTTCTCCCAAACCGATCAGACGACCCATTCCGCCGGTGCGGTTGATGCCGCTGCTGCCAATTCCGGCACGAATTTCGGCATTTTCCCGCGCTTTCATGACAAAATCGCCGTAAGAGGCCTCGCGGCCGCCTTGCTTCACATTGCCGAATTTTGTTCCGTTTTTCATGAATCCCTGTTTTCTATTGCGCGGAGGGCCTTTGTTATTATAACTATAATTATAACACAAATAATATACTATGTTAACCAAATTCCGGCTTTTGAAGGATAAAAAGCGACAATGGCGGCAGAAGACAGGGTAGACAACAGAAAAGAACACGGAAAAATCGCGGAATATCCGCCGTTGGCGGCGCTGGGGCGGCGGATTTGCATTATCGGCCCGTCCAACAGCGGCAAATCGACTCTGGCGCATATGCTGGCGCAAAAGCTGGATGTGCCGGTTGTGCATCTGGACGCGCTGCGCCATATCCCGAATACCGCATGGAAAACCCGCCCTTTGGAGGAATTTGTCGCCGCACATGATGCCGCAATCGCGGGGGAGGGCTGGGTGATGGACGGCAATTACTCCTCCGGCCTGCCGCAACGCCTTGAGCGTGCAACGGGCGTGATCTGGATCGACCCGCCGCTTTGGGGGTGTATAGGGCGCTATCTCAAGCGCTGTCTTAAAGGAAAAGAAAACCGCTATGGCGGGCTGGAGGGGGCAACGCGGGAATTCAGTTTTGAACTGATTCATTATTCCGTCACACAATATCCGAAAAAAAAGCCGAAATACGCCGCCATGATCGCGGCACGTCCCGCCCTGCCGTTTATTTACCTAACATCCATGAAGCACCTCAACGCGCTGTATACGGCATGGGATATTCCCTGCTTTATAAAATAGCTGTTCCACGGCCGGCACAAACCGGATAGAATCGGAATATGAATGTGAAATACGCTTTCAAAACGCTGTTTTTATGCTGGTTGACCGCCGCATTGCTTTGCTGGGCAGCCTTCAAGACCGGTCTGCCGGTTGACAATATTCTCTCCGAAGGTGCGCAGCCCGCACCGAAAAACGCGGCATGGGCTATCACGCTGCTCATGCTTGCCATGTTTGCTTTTACCGCACCTTTTATTATGCTGCTCCTGCATGTTTGGGTCGGCGGTATTCTCATGCTGGCCGCACTGCCCGGACACGGCAAAAAGGAGATACTGCAAAAGCAGATTGCCCTATTGGAAAAGCGGCTGGAAAAAGAGCGGCTTTCATACAGCGATTACCGGAAAGTTGAAACTCTGGAAAAAAACCTTGCGGAAAAAAAGGCCGCGCTGGAAAAGCTGCGCAACCCCTGAAACTCCGCACGATTTTTTCGTGTTTCCGCTTGCAAGGGCGCGGCAATCCGCCTATTTTTGTAAGGGATTAAAAACAACCTTTTAAAAACCGCGAGGGAATCGCTATGTCGGACCAACAGCCGGATTACGGCAATACCATCCATCTGCCGAAAACGGAATTTTCGCGCCGCGGCGGGCTGGCGCAGAAAGAACCGGTGATTGTGAAGCGCTGGGAGGAAATCGGGCTGTACAAAAAACAGCGCGAAATGTCGAAAGGGCGGACAAAGAAAATCCTGCATATGGGCCCGCCTTTTGCCAACGGCCATATTCATATGGGGCATGCGTTGTCCACGGTTTTGAAAGATGTTGTCGTGCGCTCGTGGCAGATGCTGGGTTATGACGCGCCGCTGGTGCCGGGCTTTGACTGTCACGGCCTGCCGATCGAATGGAAGATCGAGGAAAAATACCGCGCCGCAGGCAAGCGCAAGGAAGATGTGCCGCCCGAACAGTTCCGGCAGGAATGCCGCGATTTCGCGCAGCACTGGCTGGAAGTGCAGACCGAAGAGTTTAAACGGCTGGGCATCTGGGGCGACTGGGACAATCCGTATAATACGATGGACAAACGCTCCGAAGCGCTGATTACGAAGGAAATCCATAAATTTCTGAAAAACAGCAGCCTGTATCAGGGCAGCAAGCCGGTGATGTGGTCAGTGCCCGAAAAAACCGCACTGGCCGAGGCCGAGGTCGAATACCGCGACCATACCTCCGATACGGTCTGGGTAAAATTCCCGTTTAAATCGGGCGCGCCGAAAGGCTTGGAAGACGCGCATATCGTCATCTGGACAACCACGCCCTGGACGTTGCCCGGAAACCGCGCCGTCGCCTATGGCGCGGATGTTGATTATATTGGTATTGAGATTAAGCGGGGTATTGCGGAAGGTGTAGATATTACCTTTGTATCTAGGGCGCTTTTGGGCAGTAAACTTATTATCGCCGAATCTCTTTATGAAGAGTTTAAACAAG
>SKHU01000047.1 GCA_007116755.1 Alphaproteobacteria bacterium | reverse complement strand
CGTTGGCCAGATAGGGGAATTTTCCAACGCGGTATTCTATGCCTTTTTCTTTCAGCTGTTCTTCGGTTTTGCCGATTTCCGCAACTTCAGGGAAAGTATAAATCACGCCCGGAATCGCATCGTAATTGATATGCGCGGTTTTTCCGGCCAGAATTTCCGCCAGTGCCAACCCTTCATCCTCGGCCTTATGCGCCAGCATCGGGCCGCGGATCACATCGCCGACAGCGTAAATACCCGGAACGCTTGTTTTGAATTTTTCGCCGACTTCAATCCGGCCGCGATCATCCAGCTTGACACCGACATCTTTCAGCCCCAGCCCCTCCGTATGCGGACGGCGGCCAATGGCCACCAGCACCGCGTCAAATTCTGCGGTTTCGCTTTTGCCGCCCTTGCCGGAATCCGGCTTCGCCGGTTCCATCGTCAGCTTGACCTTTTTGCCGGATTTTTTTGCCGCCGTGACTTTGGTGCCGAGTTTGAAAAGCATCCCCTGTTTTTTCAGGATTTGCAGCATGTTTTTCGAGACTTCGTTATCCGAAGGCGGCAGGATTTTGTCCATAAATTCGATGACCGTGACCTCCGACCCCAGACGCCGCCAGACCGTTCCCATTTCCAGCCCGATCACGCCGCCGCCGATCACCGCCAGTTTTTTCGGCACGGACGAAAATTCCAGCGCCCCTGTCGAGGATACGATCTGTTTTTCGTCAATCTCGATTCCGGGAAGCGGCGTCACTTCCGACCCCGTGGCAATCACGACTTTCTTTGTTTCCAGCTTGGTCTTTTTGCCGTCCGCATCCGCAACTTCGACTTTTTGTGCGCTCAGAATTGTGGCCGCGCCTTTGATATGGTCGATTTTGTTTTTCTTCAGCAGAAAGCCGATGCCCTGATTGTTGTCTTTGACGACCGCATCCTTATGCCCCATCATCGTTTTTAAATTCAGTTTCGGTGCGGGGACATCAATGCCTATTTTTTTGAATTCATGCCCCGCCTCCTCAAATCTTTCCGAGGTGTGCAAAAGCGCCTTCGACGGAATGCAGCCGATATTCAGACATGTGCCGCCCAGCGCCTCTTTCTCAACACAGGCAACTTTCAGACCCAGCTGCGCAGCACGAATGGCGCAGACATATCCCGCCGGCCCCGCACCGATAATGACGACATCATAAACCACCGTTTCCGCCATGATTCCCTGTTCCTTCTTCCTGTTTATTCCTTGTACTTATAGTATTTTTTTCTGAGATAGGCAAAGGCACCGATGCCGCCGAACATTCCGCCGATATGCGCCGTCCATGCGATATTTTCAACATCGCCCATGCCGACCGTACCGAACAGGACGGAAATCGCCACCCAGATTCCGATCAAAAGATACATCTGGCGACGGCTGGCACCGGGCTGATTGCCCATGATGACAATCACCGCGCCGAACAAACCGCTGACCCCGCCCGAGGCTCCGATCAGCGGTCCAAAACTGTCCGGATAGAACGCAAAATGCGTAAACGCGCCGATAATACCGGCAACAAAAAAGATGATCAGCACATGGGATTTGTCCATGATGCGCTCCAAAATCGTCATAAAGACCAGAATCATGCCGGAATTGACGAAAAGATGCAGCCAGCCGACATGCAGCCCCATATGCGTCAGCGGAGACAGCACCGCGTAAATATCGAAATCCATCCCGCCCGTATAGCGTGCCGGAATAAATCCCAGACTGACATAAACCGCCATTTTGATCTGGTCGGGCACAAACAGAAACACGACATGCACGGCAAACAGAGCCACCACCGTCATCTTGGTCAGCGGCGGGAAATTGAACATCGGCTCATGCGGCGGCTTTTCCTCCGGCGGCGGATTATCCTTCAGCTGTTTTTCCTTGTAATATTGCTGACGGTCGCGTACATCCGACGGAAATTTCGTCACATTGCCGCCTCCGCCCTCTTCACCGCGGTCTTTGTCGCTGCCGTTTTTTTTGCTGTTGTCTGACATTGCTTGTTTTTACCGAATTTTTCATCTAGCCTTTATCCCAAACAAGATAACGATTTTACAAAGAATAAGGAAGGGCAAAGACATGGCGCAAGAGAAAATCAAAAACATCCTTGTGGCAGGGCTCGGGCGTGTCGGTATTCTGGTGGCGACATTGCTGCATGAAAGCGGTTACCGCGTCACCGGTGTTGATGCCGAACTCGGCGAGGATTTTCCCTTTGCCGCGCAGCAGATTGACCTGTCCGATCCCGCAAATATCCGCCCGCTGCTAAAGGATCATGATGCCATCGTGTCCTGTCTGCCGTTTTACCTGAACAAGGCGCTGGTTGATCTGGCTCTGGAAGAAAAACTGCATTATTTCGACCTGACCGAAGATGTGCCGACCACGCAATATATTCTGACACTGGCGGATAAAACCGAAACCGTGCTGGCACCGCAATGCGGCCTTGCCCCCGGTTTTATCGGCATTGTCGGCGCGCATCTGGCACAGGATTTCAAGAAAATCCGCCATATGAAACTGCGCGTCGGGGCATTGCCGCAGCATCCGACGGGGCATCTGGGCTATGCTTTCAACTGGTCGCCCGAAGGCGTGATCAACGAATATCTGAAAGATTGCGAAGTCATCGAAAACAGCGAGAAAAAACTGGTCTCGCCGCTGGAATGGCATGAAAAGATTTTCATCAACGGGCAGGAGTTGGAAGCCTTCACCACCTCCGGCGGTCTCGGTACAATGTGCGACACCTATCTGGGGCTTGCCGAAAATCTCGATTACAAAAGCATCCGCTATCCCGGGCATGCGCGGATGATGAATTTTCTGCTGCACGAGCTGTTCCTGCGCGAAAACCTCAAGGAAACCGCAAGATTGCTGGCACATGCCAAACCGCCGGTATCGGAGGATATCGTTTATGTCCACGCCTCGGTCGAGGGCTGGAACAAACATGACAAGCTGCTGCGCGAGGAATTTATCAGCGGCTATCTGCCCAAAACCATCAACGGACGGCAATGGCGGGCAATCGCCTGGACGACCGCCGCCTCTGTCGCCGCCGTGATCGAGCTTGTCGATACGGGCGTGCTGCCCGATAAAGGCTTTATCCGGCAAGAGGAAATTCCGCTGGAAGCGTTTTTGAACACCCGCACCGGCCGCTTTTACCAAAAGAAAAATGCCGAAGACGGCAGCATCGAGGATCTCAACATCTCCTATCCGCGCGGACAAAACACCGGAACCTGATACAAACACCGCGGTTTAACATAGATTCTGCACAGAAGTTTTATTTTTCCTTGCGGGGGGATTCATGCTATGCTTCCCCTTAACTTT
>SKHU01000184.1 GCA_007116755.1 Alphaproteobacteria bacterium | reverse complement strand
CTCCTGCCCCATAAATTTCGATTTTTCCCACTTGCCCGCATGGGTCGAGGCATTGGCCTGCGGAATATGGCGGCTGACGGCAAACATCATTGCAACCGTATGCTCGGCGGTCGTAATCGCATTGCCGAACGGCGTATTCATCACAACGATACCGGCATCTGTTGCCGCTTTCTGATCAATATTGTCCACGCCGATTCCGGCGCGGCCGATGACTTTGAGATTTTTGGCCGCCGCAATAATCTCCGGCGTTACCGTCGTCGACGACCGCACGGCCAGACCGTCGTAATTGGCTATTTTTTCCTGAAGCTCTTCCGCGCTCATACCCGGAAGAAAATCAACATCCACGCCGCGCTGCCGGAATATTTCCGCCGCGCGATCAGACATTTTATCGCTGATCAGAACCTTAACTGCCGTCATTTTTTCACACACTCCATTTCATAAATTTTACGCCGCTTCCTGCTGATACTGCGCCCGCACCGTACGGTATCCCCAATCCAGCCATTGCAGCACCGCCCTGACATCGGCAAGTTCTACCGTCGCCCCGCACCAGAAACGGAATCCCGGAACGGAATCGCGATGATTGGCAAAATCATAGGCCACATCTTCATCGCCCAGCAGCTTTTCCACCGCCTTGACAATCGGCCAGTGATCTTCCGATGAGCGGTTCATAAACCACGGATCAACAAGTTTCAAGCACACACTTGTGTTTGAGCGTATTTTTTTCTCCGCCGCCAGAAAATCGATCCATTCGGTCTGTTCGACCCATTCCTCGATCGCGGCAAGATTGGCATCGCTGCGCGCCATCATTTCTTTCGCACCGCCGATTTTTTCCGCCCAGTCCAGCGCCGCAAGGCAATCCTCGACCGCCAGCATTGAGGGGGTGTTGACGGTCTTGCCGACAAACGGATCCTGCGACACTTTGCCTTTTTTGGCGATTCTGAATAATTTGGGCAGCGGGCGTTCGGGGCGGTAACTCTCCAGACGCTGCACTGCACGCGGCGACAGCGCCAGCATACCGTGCGCACCTTCGCCGCCCAGCACTTTCTGCCATGACCATGTCACCGCATCAAGTTTCCTCCATGGAATATCCATCGAAAACAGAGCCGAGGTCGCATCACAGATCGTCAGCCCCTTGCGGTCGTCCTTGATCCAGTCGCCGTCAGGGATACGCACCCCCGATGTCGTGCCGTTCCATGTAAAGACCACATCGCGATCGGTATCAATTTCGTTCAAATCCGGAATGTCTCCGAAATCGCTTTCAAAAACGCGTACATTCGGCAGACGCAGCTCGGCGACAATATCAAATACCCAGATCTGCCCGAACACTTCCCAGGCCATCACATCGACCCCGCGCGGCCCCAGAAGATTCCACAGCGCCATTTCAAACGCGCCGGTATCCGAGGCCGGCGTAATCGCGATTTTATAATCATCGGGAATGCCAAGAACGCGGCGGGAGTTTTCGATCACGGCATGAAGTTTTTCAACCTCCGGCTTTGCACGGTGCGAACGGCCGGGGGAAAATCCGCGCAATACGTCAAGACTCCATCCCGGAAATTTCGTGCACGGCCCGGATGAAAATGTCGGTCGCGTGGGTCGGGTATCCGGTTTTTCAAACTGCGTCATTTTATTATTGTTCCTTTCCAACACGTTTGATTACCGCTAAAGTTTAGGCCTCTGAATATGAAATCGCAAGGCAATAGAGATGAAAAAATGACACAGGTTTTAACAATCATTGCAGGGCAGAACACGGAACTTGATGAACAGACCATCAAGGCTCTTCCTGCCGCCGACCGCAGCAAGGTTCTGGAGCATGGCCGCGCCGTTGAACTGTTTTTTGAAAACGGTGCATATATCTCCGATGCATTTCCCGAACTGCGCGCAACACTGGATGCGAAAAGAATCGATGCCGTACTGCAAACACCGGCCGGACGACAAAAAAAACTGCTTTGCGCGGATATGGATTCGACACTGATCCGTCAGGAAGGGCTGGATCTGATCGCCGCACATCTGGGACTGGGTGCGGAGACCGCCGCCGTAACCGAACGCGCCATGCGTGGCGAGATCGATTTTGCAACCTCCCTGACCGAACGCGTTGCTTTGTTGCAAGGGCTGGCGGCGGACAAACTGGAGGAAACATTCGCTGCGCTGACCGATACGCCTGGCGCGCAAACGCTGGTCAAAACCATGCGGGCACACGGCGCACGCTGCGTTTTAATTTCCGGCGGTTTTACGGTTTTTGCAGACCGTATTGCCGAACGGCTGGGCTGTCATGCCGCGCACAGCAATAGGCTGGATATTCAGGACGGCGTTTTAACCGGTCGCGTTCTGCCGCCGATTCTCGACAGCGCACGCAAACGCGAAATCCTTGAAACGGAAAGGCAAACACACAAATTTGCACGGAAAGACGTAATAGCCGTCGGGGACGGCGCCAACGATATTCCGATGCTGCAGGCGGCTGCAACCGGCATTGCCTTCCGTGCCAAGCCGCGCGTCGAGGACTCCGTACAACACCGTATCCGGCACAGTGACCTGACAGCCCTGCTATACCTGCAGGGTTATACGTCCGAAGATATTCTTATTTGACTGTAAATTCAGGCACGCAAACGCTTTTCCATGATTTTGACGATATGTTTTTTCAGAAAAACCGGCATGACGGGTTTTAAAAGATATGCATCGATCTGCAATTCGATAGCTTTTTTTACAAAACTTTCATCGGCATGGCTGGTCAGGAAGATCACAGGCACGGCACGCATCGGCGATTCCAGACGCCGCACCTGTTTTAAAAACTCAAAACCGTCAACAGGACGCATATTGATATCACAAATCACAATATCGGGCTTTTCCTGATTCAGAACGCGCAACCCCTCGAAACCGTCCTGCGCCTCAAAGACTTTTTGAAAACCGAAATTTGATAAATGTTTCTCAACCATAAAGCGAACGAAGTCATTATCGTCAATCACAAGCCCGCTCATCAAAGAAAAATCCATTCCCGGAGTGATAAACATAACAACTTCCCTTTCGCAATGCTTTGCGTATTTTTATTTTTTACCATATTAATGGTAACACACAAGCTTTACGGAAGGCTTAAAGGTCGATAAAAACCTGATAAAATTTTATATATTATATAAGATAGTGCTGCACATGGCATAAAGCCATGACACCTCCAAAACCTCTAGGTAGCGTACCCATAAAATAGTTTTCAACTCCAAAGGAATGTGATTCACTTGTTGTGTATGGATACAACAAGGAGGAAGTCTATGTCCCGTTTTGATTTAAGCGATTTTGAATGGCGT
>SKHU01000293.1 GCA_007116755.1 Alphaproteobacteria bacterium | reverse complement strand
CCGCGCCGCGGGCGTGCCCCGCCGTCAGCGGCCTCGTCGGATTGGCAGATACATATTCGATATTCACGCACCGTCCGCGTCCTGTCTCGCTGTCGCCGTAAGCCGTACCGCTCTCCAATACGGTTTTCAGGCAATTCTGCCATGTGTCCGGTTTCAGGCGGAAATTGACAAAACCGGGTCCGGCCACCTCCGCCGCCGTCACATCGGGATGATTTTCCAGAATTTTTGCAATTTTTTCGCCCAGCGCCCGCGGATTCTGTTTCACCTGTCCGGCCAGAATCATCGCCGCATTGGTCGCCATATCGCCGTGCGCCGCATCGCGCGGCGGTTCAACCGTCGCACGCGACGCATCAAATTCCGGCCAGTTTTCCGTCTGCCCGAGTTTATCCAGCTCGGCCGTCAGATAATTCTGAAAGGCCAGAAACAGATCCTGCTCAGCCGCGCCGCTGCCGGTTTTTTCGATTTTCTCCGCCGTTTCCGCTGTCGTCATTTTTTATCCTGTCTTCAGTTTTTTTATTGAATATCCGCGTACGGGTCGAACAACTCGCGATGCGTCAAAATCGCGTAACGGTCTGTCATATTGGCGATATAATCCGCCACCACGCGCGCGCGCCAATCGGTCGGGCTGATCCCTTTGGGAACATTTTCGATGCTTTTGCGCCAGTCTTTCGGCAGGGCGCGGTCGTAATCCATAAACGCCGCAAACAGACCCTGCACCACCTTGTAAACCTTAAAGCGCAGCCGCGCGACATGTTTGTGCAGATAAAAACGATCCCATAAAAAGCGGCGCAAGACCTCGTCATGCTTTTCCATGTCTTCGGAGAAGGCGACAATCTGCTTTCCGGCACGGCGCACATCATCGGGCGATTGCGGATTTATTTCCGCGAGATTTTTCTCCGTCTCGCGGCGCACATCGGCAATCATATAACCCATCAATTCCCGCACAACCTGCGAGCGGATGCGGCTTTCCTCCACGCCGGGGAATTCCGCACGGGTGCGCTCGACAATGTCATACAGGAACGGAACTTCCTTTAGATCATCCAGCGTAAAATATCCCGCAGACAGCCCGTCATCAATATCATGGCTGTTATAGGCGATATCATCGGAGATTCCTGCGATCTGCGCCTCGATCGAGGCATGGCTGTCCAGCATCATATCCGTCTGGTCTTTCAGGCGGTTCAGCGTAAATTGAAATTCGGTCTTTTTGCCCTTTTTCACAACGGGGCCGTTATGTTTGACCAGCCCCTCGATACTTTCCCATGTCAGATTCAGCCCGTCAAACCGCGGATAGCGCTGTTCCAGATAGGTGACAACCCGCAAGGTCTGGTCGTTATGATCAAACCCGCCATAGGGCAGCATGCATTCCTTGAGCGCATCTTCACCGACATGGGCAAACGGCGTATGCCCCAGATCATGCGCCAATGCGCAGACTTCCGCGAGATCCTCATCCGCATACAATATCCGCGCCAGCGAACGCGCCACCTGCGCCACTTCGATACTGTGCGACAGGCGGGTGCGGTAATGGTCGCCCTCGTGATAAACAAAGACCTGCGTCTTGTGTTTCAGACGGCGGAAGGCGCGGGAATGGATCACACGGTCACGGTCGCGCTGGAAGTCGCTGCGAGTCTTGCTCGGCGGTTCTTCAAAAATCCGTCCGCGCGACTCCGACGGGCGGCTGGCATAGGCGGCGCGCCCGTCATCCTGCAGAAACCCGCGCAATACGTCTTCCGTATCATCCATATGTTTGACTGTTATGGCCATAGACTGTCTCTTTCTTTGTATGGTCTTTATGTGGTATAATGAACTATTGGAATATACACGGCCTATAATGCGCAAAAACCTTCGGAAATGCAAGGTCTATGCCGCAGGACAGGCCGAAGGAAAACAAAGCGGAAACGGAAGGGTGCAACAAAGGGTGAAAATATGAACACGCAAGAAAAAACAAAAGAAATTCTGATTACCGACAGCGCGGCAAAACAGATCGCGCGGCTGATGGAAAAAACCGGCCAGCCCGAAGACGCCATGCTGCGCATTACCGTCAACGGCGGCGGCTGTTCCGGCTTTCAATACGGTTTTGATTTCGACACGCAAAAAAGCGCCACCGACGACATTGTTTTTGAAAAAAACGGCATCAAAGTCGTCACCGACACGCTGTCGCTGGATTTTCTCGATCAGGCGGCGCTGGATTACGTCTCCGATCTCGGCGCGGCAGGATTTAAAATCGTCAACCCCAATGCCGTCGCCTCATGCGGCTGCGGCAATTCCTTTTCCGTTGATATGGGCTAAGCAGAAGCCATAGAGAAAAATGTCATTCTGAACCGAAGGTGAAGAATCCCCTTCTATCAACAATGGGATCCTTCGACTTCGCTCAGGATGACCCTTTAAAACAAGGGTAAGAAAGTCACATCTTTCACGGAGAATATTTTTGGGCTGTCTTCGGCAACGGAGGCTTTTCGTTCTCCAGAGGAAAATTCGGGCCGGTTTTGCCGTATTGCTCCAGCTCCAGCAAAAGATTTTTCAGGCTGTAGGCGGGGCGGTAGCCGATCAGTTGTTCGGCATCACGGCTGCCCAGCACTTTCGGCTTGCGCGTCGTATCAATCCCGAAGCTTTGCGCCAGCGCCTCCGCCTCTTTGCCGTAACGGGCGGCGAAACTTCCGTTTGTCCAGTTTTCCAGTTCTTCTTTTGTATAATCATACGCGCCGTCAATCGTTAGAATCTGCGCGGGCGTGTCCGGTTTTTTATCCTCTTTCAGAAAATTGACGGCTTTCAAACTTGCCTGACAGACATCGGAAACATGCACCGCGCCCTTCCAGAACCAGTTTGCCCATTCAGTGAAATCTTTATAAACAGATTTGTTCCACGGCGGAATGAAGGCACGCGGGCGCAGCGTGAGAATATCCATATCGTGACGCCCGGCATAGGCGCGCGCCATTTCCTCATTCAGAATTTTGGTGTGGCCGTAAAGCCCGTAGCGGTCATCGGTGCTGGTGGAGGAAATCAGCACGGCCTTTTTGACCCCCGCCTCTGCCGCCGCTTGCAACACGTTGAATGTTCCCGTCACGTTCAGATCGTGAAAATCATACGCGTCTTTTGTTCCCTGATTTTCATGGATCCCGTGCCATGCGGCAATATGCACAACGCAGTCAACGCCCCGCATCGCCTTTTTCAGCGCCGCGCGGTCAAGAATTGAGGCGGCGATATGGGCGGCCTCGCCGCGCACCTCCTCATGCGGCGGCGCAACGTCCAGATTGACAACCTCGTCGCCCTGATTTGTCAATTGCCGCATCAGCAATACGCCAAGATCGCCCGAACCGCCT
>SKHU01000301.1 GCA_007116755.1 Alphaproteobacteria bacterium | reverse complement strand
TTACATCACCTAGAAAGCATCTTGGAACAATATGCGCGTTAATGAGCTTTGTATCGACCTTACAATAATTACATATTCCATTTCTACTCATGTCTAATAAGCAACCAAAAGATAAATTTAGATAAAAGCATAGTATAACATGCATCGTTATTTATGAAAACCTATGGATAGCAAACAGCAAAGCTGAGTCGAACCGTCTAACCTAGCGGATTTGTTGAGATAAAATATCCGAACACTTCAAAAGCAATAAGTCATTGTAATTTTTTGACAAAACTACAAGCCGCCTGCAATAGCTATATTTCCATATAAGTTGACAATGTCTGGTTTGATATGGAGATAATGGTGGAGCTGATCGGGATCGAACCGACGACCTCTTGCATGCCATGCAAGCGCTCTCCCAGCTGAGCTACAGCCCCGTATATCGGGAATCTCCAAGGCGCAATCTACAGTCATTGCGCCCTGTTTGGCAAGTAAAAAATATGGTCAGCGACGGAACAGTCCGCCACGGCTGCGTGTTCTGTTTCCGGCCATTTCGATCTGGCGATCTTCGGCATAGGACGGCCAATCGCCAGCCGAGATTTTGCGCAGGCTTTCCGGCATACGGCCATGCAGCCGCAGATTATAAATCCAGTAATTCGCCATGACCTGCTCGGTGAAAATACGGGTTTCCACCGCCGGAATCATCGCCAGAAACATCAGCGGATCATCCTCGAAACCCGGCAATTCCGCCATTTTTCTGTGCCAGCGTGCCAGACGTCCCGGTCCGGCATTATAGGCTGCGACCAGCTTGAGAAGATTGTCGCCGACCTGCCCGTATTGCATCAGCCGTAAAATATAGGATTGGCCGAGTTCCAGATTATATTCCGGCTCCAGCAAAAGCTCCTGCCCGTCAGGATTTCTGAAGAATCGCGGTGGTTTTCCGGCTATATAGCTGGCGGTGGCCGGCATCAGCTGCATCAGCCCCAGCGCGCCGGAGCGGCTTTCTACATGCGGGTCAAAACGTGATTCCTGCCGGATAAACGCATTGACCAGCGCGGGAGAAATCTCAAAACCGCCTTTCGGCTCCCACGGAGAAACAGGATAGAGCGCGTGATCATAAAGTCTCCCGTCAGGGCGGCGCACTGTGCTGGCCAGTTGCATGGACAAACCCGGCATTTCATAATGGCCGGCCAGAATAAACAGCGCCTGCCGCAAATCATCTCCGCTGCCGCGGAACTGCACGGTTTGCAATTCCTCGACGGCCAGTGCGGGTTGCCCCGCATCCAGCAGTGCCACGGCGCGGCGGCCGCTGTCTTTTTGCAGGACGGGCGCGATATGGGTGTCAACATTCGCATCGGGGAGCGACCAGTCGAACGGCGCGCCGCGCATACCGAGATTCTGGCGGGCGATCAGACCGTAAAAACTGCGCGGCGAGGCTGCGGCGTTTTTCATCCAGTGATCGGCAATACGGGGACGACCGTTGCGCAGATGCGCACGTGCCGCCCAATAGGAGGAGGCCGCACGCATGGCAACGGAGCTGCGCTGCGATTCTGCCGTTATCACAAAATATTCGGCGGCGGCGGCATAATCCCGCCTGTGCCATGCGGTCAATCCCGCAATCCAGCCGGCCATCGGTACGGCATCACCGGAGCGGCGCGCTGCGGTCGAGGCCAGATCTGCCGCATTGTCAAACAGGTGCAGATAGAAATATGCTGCGGCAATATCGGATTTGGCAATATCATATTCAACATCATCCATATGGCGGCGCGCGGGCGCTTCCTGCAATTTTTTCAAGGCTGCCGTCGGACGGTCGCGCGACAGATCGGCGGAAATCTGGCGCTGCAATTCGCGCACCTGCCGCGTTTCCGCAGCGCTGCGCCGTTTCGAGGCGCGGTAGGGGTGTATCACATAGGTATCGTCAATAATAATCTGATGCGCCAGTGTTCTTTTGCTGGGCGGGCGTGTGAAGCCGCTGCCGAATTTGCGCTGCGCAAGGCGGAATACGTCATCGGCCACAGCATAATGTCCGTAAACGTCAAGCCATCCGGCAAGTTCATGGCGGTCGGTGTTGTAATCGGGATGCATATAGCGGTGATAGGCGATATATCCCAGAAGCCGTAGATCCGACAGTTTCGTCAGTTTTTCGTCGGCGGCATCCCAGTCGCCGCGGTTTTGCGCGGCAAAAACTTTGCGGTAAATCCGCTTGTCCTCTTCCGTCAGCCGGATATCGGGGTCTTTCGGCAGCGGTTTTTGCTGCGGAGACTGTTCGAGCGACTCGGGAAATGAAAAATCATGAATATGGACATTGACCGCAACGGCAGCAGCATTTTCAGGTCTGCGTGCCGGCAGCGGATGATCTGCAGGAATTCCGGATAGCTCCGCTTTTGCCTGAGCTGTCTGGTGCTGATCCTGCCGTTCCGTCGGTCGCGGCGCAATGGTTGACCAAAGCGTATTGAACATGTTTTGCAGATTGCCGCCGCTTTCCTGCCTGTCACGCTCTGCCATAACAGGAGAAAACCCGCAAAGCAGCAAGGCGGCAAAAACGGTCGGTATATAAAAACTACGAAGCCGGAACATGGCATGCACCGCATCTTTATTGAAAACGAAAACCCTCTTGAAATGAAAACAGGCAGTATATGATTTTAATCATTATAACTGCCTGTCTCCGTATTCCGTTATATCCGGTAAAAAGCCTTACGCGCCTTTGCGGCCGGGGCCTCCACCAAAATTGTTTTTGTTCTGGGCATCTTTTTTCAGTGCCTTTTCAACCGCACCGCGCACGTCAGAGGCCAGATCGCCTTGTTGCGCATTCGGGTCGTTGGACAGTTTGCGCTCGACATGTTTGATACCGGCATCCAGAACGCCTTCGAAAATTTCCGCCAGCGTTTTCGGTGCGGGCAGTTTTCCGGTGGCCTGATGCGTGATGGCGCTGATGGCTTCCGGCGAAACGTTGCGTGCCAGAGCTTCAACCATATCGGCGGCATCGTTCGTCGGCAGATCCGAGAAGCTTTCGCGGATTTCCTGTGCCAGCTGCTCTTCATCCAGGCTGCTGACGTTTTTCAGAACCGGCTCAAGGCCTTTCATCAGCAGTTTGGTCGCAAATTTTTGCGGGCCGCCCATTTTGTCAACATTGTTTTCCAGCGAGTCAACCAGCGTATCCAGCTGTCCGGCTTGGTCAAGCTGCTTGAGCATGCGTGCGAGTTGCAGCGATTGTTCTTCGGTCGTGAAACCGGCGGTGAACTGCTCGAGAACCTCACCGATTTTTTCGCCGTTAACGCTGCGTGCAGCTTCGCTGATTTGCTTGGCAATTTTCGGGTTGTCCAGCAGAGCGTAGGTGTTCTGTACGAAACGCTCGATTGCTTCGCCCGGAACTTCTTCCTTCAACTGCTCCAGACCGGCGCGTGCCGCCTTGACAAGGGCTTTTTTCCCTTCTTCGGCTTTGGCGTTCGTCATATCGCCGACATTTTCCTTCAAAAACTTTTTAAACTTTTCAAAATCCATCGTTATATCTCCTTACAAAAAAACGGGAATCCGATAACAGGCGCGGAAAAGCAGTGCAAAAAACACCTTGCTATAAAGCCGCAGAACCCGTCATTTCCAACAGTACGCCAAGGTATAAAGAAAAAAAGGCGCACTGTCAATTGTAAAATTTTATGTAATACGCGTCTTTATTTCGCGATTTTTTCGGTTTTTTAGGCTTTGGCCGTTGTTTTCTTGCTGTCCGAATTTTTGCCTTCGCCTTTTTCCGCCTGCTGTTGTTGCAGTCGCTGGATATAGACGCCTTCAAAATTGATCGGTTGCATATAAAGCGTCGGGAAGCCGCCCTGATGCGATGCTGTGGCAATAATCTCGCGTGCAAAGGGGAAGAGTACTTTCGGAACCTCAACCATCAGCACCGGCTCGGTATGTTCTTCCGGAATATTGCCGAGTGCAACGGTTGCGCCGTAAGCCAGTTCAATGATAAAGGCGGTTTTATCCTTTTCCTTGTTTTTGGCTTCAATGCGGAACAGCAACAGAACTTCATAGGTGTTCTCGGCATTTGTCGCCTCTTTCAGCGGGCGGTACTGGATATTGACTTCAATATGGGTTTCCGGGCGATCCCAGTTGCTGAGCAGGCTTTCCGGGCTGTTCGGATTTTCAAATGAAAGATCCTTGATATATTGCGCGTAAATCTGCAGCGGTGCGCTGCTTGAGGGTTGTCCGTTTTGCGGTTGCTGTTCGGTTTCCTTTTTGGCCATCAGTGTCTCCTTAAAAAACGTTTTTTAATTGTGAAATGCAGCGCCATCCTATCCCAGCACCGCGCAAATATCCATATCTTTATTGTTTTTCTTGCGTGCCGCCGTTGTCGTCGTCCGGATTTTCTTCGGTGACGTTTTTATATTCGGCTTCTATAGTTGTATCGGTTTCGGTGGTGGTGCCGGATTTGTCGCGGCGTATTTCGGTATAGAACATCTTCGTCCGTGCCGTACCGCCGGAGCTGTTTTGATTGGCGGCGCGGTGGCGTTTGTAAATCAGCTTTCTGACAGGGGGCAGCAACAGCAGTAATCCGGCCGCATCCGTGATGAAACCGGGCAACAGCAGCAGAACGCCTGCAATCAGGATAAAAACACCGTCATAAATTCCCGAAATCGGAGATTCGCCTTTTTCCAGCTTCTGTCGCAGGGTTTTATTGCTCATGCCGCTTTGTGTGCGCAGGATCAGAACGCCCATTCCCGATGTCAGAAAAGTCAGCAGAACGGTTTCCAGCGTACCGATTCCGCGGCCGGTTTCAATGAAAACGCTGATTTCCGCGGCAATCAGGCAGATAATAGCGATCAGAATAAAAAGCGGCATTTCAAAGAGTTTCTCCTGTCCGGGGCGCTAATCTTTATGGAATCTTTATTTTTCTTTAGTAGTATTGTAGAAAGGTGTTGTAGCATCTGACGGGAAACGACGACAAGGAGTTTTTCCAAAGTGACCTTAGAGATAGTATTATATGCGCTGGTGGCCGCATTTCTGGTGCACCGCCTGCGTTCGATTCTCGGTACGCGCCATGGTGACGAGCGGCAGCGTCCCAATCCGTTTTCCTCGTCTTCCGGACGGCCATCCGCGGAGGAGGAACGCGAACAGGAGAAATCCTTTGAAGTGCAGGCCGAGGAAGCTTATGAACAGGCTCTGCGTGAAGTCACAGAGCCGAAAAAGCCGGAGATGGATATGGCGCAGATCATCGATGACGGTTTGATTAAAAAGGATTCCGGTCTGGAACAGGCGCTGGGCGAGATTACCGCCGCGGATGCCGGTTTTGATGTTTACGGTTTTGCAGAGGGCGCGCGCGCCGCATTCGATATTATTCTTGAAGCTTATGCCGACGGCGATCTTGAAACGCTGGAGACGCTGCTGAGCCGCAATCTGTTTGAGGATTTTGAAAAGGCCATCCGCCAACGCGAAAAAGACGGATTGTCTCTGGAAATGGATGTGAAGGATATTCTGTCCATCCAGATTGTTGACGCGCGTCTGGCCGGAACAATGGTTTACATTACCGTTGATTACGAGGTGGAGGAAAAACAGATCCTGCGCGATGCCAAAGGCAAAATCATCAAGGGCAAAAAAGGCGAAAAATTCCAGAAAATGCACGATATCTGGACATTTGCCCGCGATACCCGTTCGGTTGACCCCGCATGGATGCTGATTGAAACGCGCGCGGCGTAATTTGATCGCTTTCTAAAATCGTTTTCTTTCGCGACTTTCCGCATTACAATCGGAAAAGAAGAGAAGCAGGCGCAAAGCCTGCTCCGTTTTGTATGAGGGAGGTTTTTTAATCGTGTTTTCAAAAAAAATATCAGTGCTTTTTGTCTGTGCCCTGTTTCTGGGGGCGGCGCTTGCCGGTTGCGTCGGGCGCGATGCGGCGGAAGAAAAACCGGACGGGCCGTCGGATATTCCCTCGATTTATCTGGAACAGTTTTTTCTGGTCGATCTGCCCGGCTGGGAAGGTGACGATCACGCAGCGGCATTACAGACCTTTCTGGTTAGTTGTAACAGAATGTCCCGCCGCGATAGTGAGGCCGTGATGAAAGAAAACGGTGTCGGCGGATATTACGCCGACTGGCAGCGCGTTTGCATGGCGGCTGTGGAAATGGATGCGGATGCGGATGATAATCGGGTTGCCAAAGATTTTTTTGAACGGCATTTTCGGGCCTATCTGGTGCGGGATGCCGCAACGGAAAAAGATGACGGCCTGTTTACCGGCTATTATGAGCCGCTGTTGCTGGGCAGTCTTGAGAAGACGGAGCGTTATAACGTGCCGCTGTACAAACGCCCCGATGATCTGATCGAGGTCAATCTCGGTGCGTTCCGCGATAAGCTGTCGGGGGAAAGAATTGCGGGGCGCGTTGTCGGCAACCGTCTTGTTCCCTATCACGACCGTGCTGCAATCACGGCAGGCGCTTTGGGGGAAAACGGCGAGGTGCTGGTCTGGGTCGATGATCCCGTACAGGCATTTTTCCTGCATATTCAAGGTTCGGGTCGCGTCCGTCTGGAAGACGGCCGTGAAATGCGTGTCGGTTATGCCGGACAGAACGGCCATGTTTATTACGCGATCGGGCGGCATCTGATTGATATTGGCGCGGTAGCGCGCGAGGATATGAGTATGCCGGCCATTCGGGATTATCTGCTGGAAAATTCAGATGATGCGCAGGATATCATGAATAAAAATGCGTCTTACATTTTCTTCCATGAACTGACGGAAACAGCCGGTCCTCTGGGTGCGGAAGGCGTGCCGCTGACCGAAAGGCGCAGCCTTGCCGTTGATCGCCGCGTCTTTCCCTATGGCCTGCCGGTCTGGGTCGATATCGATGGCGTGTTTGATGCAAATGACCGCATCCGCCGCCTGATGGTGGCGCAGGATACGGGCGGTGCGATCCGCGGCGCTGTGCGCGGTGATTTTTTCTGGGGCTACGGCGAGGAGGCAGAAAATTTTGCCGGACACATGAAAAGCCGCGGGCGGTATTGGGTATTGTTGCCGGATTTTGTTGAAGTTCCGCGCGAACTCGCATGGCAGGGGCCGCGCAAGGAAGACGGCCCTGTGCGGATGTTTTTTGCAAAACTGTCATGGCCATTTTCCCGCACGGAAGCACAATAAATCATTGACATAGCATTTAGGTAATGGTATAGGAATACGGCATCTTTTACGTTTTACGGTATTCGAAGAGGCGGTATCTATTATGGTCGATAAGGCCGGACTGAAATATAAATTTGATAAAACCAAACACAGCGCAGCCAAGGTCGTGGTCGAACGTCCGGGTCTTGTCTTGGGGGGATGTTTTGCCGCATTGATAGGCCTATCGGTCACCGAGACCGCTTTGACAGGAAAAATTGACGATCTGACAACAGAAAATACGGCTGCCGTACAACAGGAGTTGCGTCAGGAATTTGCGGCACTGGCCGCGAAACCGGATGATCGGGAGGCGCAACGCGAATTTCTTTATAATCTTTTCCGTGCCGAGGATTTGTCGGAAAGACAGACGCGGGATAAGCTGCGCGAATTTGAAAAAAACTATCAGCGTCATCACCATGTGCTGGGCTATAAAATCGGCCATATCGGCGATTTACGCGAATCCCGCGCCGAGGTCGGGGCAGAGGATATCCGGGTTTTGGCCGAGCATAACCGCCCGAAAAGCACGGATGAAAAAATTGTCGGCGCGATACACAACATGATCTTTTTGCCGTTGTGGATGCTGCTGGTGTTTAGCGGTATGAGCGGCATACGCGCCGCAGCGAAAAACAAGCCGCGCAATCCGAAATACAAACACTGATTGTTTTTTATGAGGTTTTGGCGGCTAACGCCTGTGCTGTTTTGGAGGCAGGCGGGCGGCCGAGCGTTTTTGTGATGAATGCGCCGGCTTTGTGCAGCAGGGCAAGATCAACACCTGTTTCTATACCCATACCGTCCAGCATATAAACGACATCTTCCGTGGCGACATTGCCGCTGGCACCTTTGGCATAAGGGCAGCCGCCCAGCCCTGCAACGGCGCTGTCGATGACGGATATGCCGTTATCGAGCGCGACCAGAATATTGGCCAGCGCCTGTCCGTAGGTATCGTGAAAATGCACGGCCAGTTTCTCCTTCGGCACGGCGGTGCTGACGGCCTCCAGCATTTTTTGCGTTTTAAGCGGGGTTCCCGTACCGATCGTATCGCCCAGCGAGATTTCATAGCAGCCCATCGCATAAAGTTTTGCCGCGACTTCGCGCACGTTTTCGGGGGCGATCTCTCCCTCATAGGGGCAGCCGAGGACGCAGGATACATAGCCGCGAATTTTAATATCCGCAGATGCGGCAGCCTCGCAGACGGGTTGAAACCGTGCAAGACTTTCGGCAATCGAACAGTTGATATTTTTTTTGCTGAAGCTTTCCGATGCTGCGCCGAAGACGGCGATTTCCTTGACACCGTGCTCCAGCGCTTTTTCCAGCCCCGTTATATTCGGCACCAGAACGGGATAGGAAACACCCGGTTTCGGTGTCAGCATGCGGAGAAGATCGCCCGTATCGGCCATTTGCGGCACCCATTTTGGCGAAACGAAAGCGCCGGCCTCAATGGTTTTCAGCCCCGTCTCCTCCAGCAGATGGATCAATTGCAGCTTGGTGGGCAGATCGACATGTTGTTTTTCATTCTGCAAGCCGTCGCGTACGCCGACTTCGACAATTTTGACGTTTGCAGGCAGATTTTCAAACATGTCTGCTCCTAAAATTTTGGACGGTTATCTTGCGGCGGTCGGCGGCAGTAACGGCGCAGATTTTCCTGCCGTTCCATCTGTGCCTTGCGCATGGCAGCACTCAGAGACTGTTTCCCTTCCCTTTCCTGCAACTGCTTTTCGGTTGTATGGTTTTGAAACTGGATGACGATATCTTTCAAACCGAGCTTATAGGCGTAGCGGAGCGGGCTTTCACCATGTATGTTTTCCAAGGTCGGATCGGCACCGGCTTTCAGCAGTTTTGCGACTGTTTCGCTGTTGCGCTCGAAAACCGCGTAATGTAGCGCAGTCATTTTATCCGCTTTATCGGCAAGGTTCGGATCGGCGCCTTTTTCGATCAACAGCGACAGAATTTCTGTATTGCCGCAACGCGCAGCCCAGCGCAGGGCGGTGCTGCCTTCTTCATCCTCGCCGTCGGGGTCGGCTCCCGATTCCAGCAGCAGGCGGGCGGCTTCGATATTGTTCTGATAGGCGGAGAAAATTAGCGGTGTATATTCAAACAGGGGTGCATTGACATCCACTTCGCCCTTGTGATCCGTCAGAAGTTTTTTGACAGTCTGCGTATCGCCGTAGAAAACGGCGATGGTAAAACAATCCTGCGGCGTGGCCTCCTGCGTCATGTTGCTCCTCTTGAATTCATATGAAAACTAGCATTTGGCAGGGCTGAAAGTCAAGCCTGTATCAGATAGTCGTTGATATTGCGGCCGTCATCATCGAATTCGATGACCCAGGGCACGGCGTTGGGCACGCGCTCTTTCGGTTGCGGTGCCTGCTGTGTCGTCAGATAGCCGAGAATGACCTTGAAAGCGATCAATACGCCGGCATGGGCAACAACCAGCACGTTTTCTCCGTCCAGAACGGCCGGACGGATTTCGTTGCGGTAAAGCTCTTCGACGCGTTCGACCATATCTTTGGTGCTTTCGCCGCCTTTGATCGGTTCGTCATAGAGCTTCGGCCAGTGGCGGAAGACATCGCCTGTATTCGGCTGGCCGGAAAACGCACCGATATCGCGCTCCTGCAAGGATTCGGCAGCGTAGTATCGCCATCCGCCGCTTGCATCTTTCAGATGATCATTGGTCGGTGCGGTGGCCTCAAGCGCGATTTCCAGCGAAGTCATGGCACGTGTCAGCGTTGAGCTGTAGGCGCGGTCAAAACGGATATGGCGCATCATGCGACCGGCATCAAAAGCCTGCTCGCGCCCTGATTTGGTCAGGGAAATATCGGCGCGGCCGGTCAGCAATCCGCGCTCATTCCATTCGGTTTCGCCGTGACGAAAAATGACGAGTTTCGGCATCGTGCATCAATCCTTCTGCATGCCGTCCGTCAGGCGGTGTGCTGTGCGGGTGAATCTTCATCCAGCAATTGCCATGACTGCATGGCACCGTCTTCGAAAGCAATCAGCAGGGGGGCGCCTGTCGGCACTTCCATCTCGTTGATGTTGTCCGGCGTTTTGATCCCCAGCACGATCAGCATTGCGCGCAGCGTATTGCCGTGTGCGGCAAGAAGAATATTTTTGCCCGCATCGATTTCCGGTTTGATATGCGTTTCGTAATAGGGAGCAACACGTGCGACAACATCTTTCAGGCTTTCGCCGCCCGGCGGCGGTGTGTCATAGCTGCGCCGCCAGATATGAACCTGTTCGTCGCCGTATTTTTCGCGGGTTTCGTCTTTGTTCAGACCGGTCAGATCGCCGTAATCGCGTTCACGCAGGTCATCGTGGCAGGTCATGGCAAAACGCCCGTTTTCCGCCAGATGCGCATTGGTTTGCCCGCTGCTGGCCAGTGTGATTTCCGCTGTGGCGATGGCGCGGCTCAGCGTTGAGCAGAACACACGGTCAAGCCGTATTTTTTGCAGGTGTTTTCCGGCGTTTTCCGCCTCTTTGCGACCAAGATCGGTCAGCCCGACATCTTTAAATCCGGTAAAGCGGTTTTCAAGATTCCATGCGCTTTGTCCGTGCCGCAGTAAAATCAGATGGTTCATTTTTGCCTCATTCTGGAATTTGTGGTTTTCTTTGCAAACAGAATACGGGATTGCGCCTATACATGTCTATAAGGACAGGCAAAAAAACGCACCGCTTTTCAAGAAAGCGGTGCGTTTTATCTGTGCCGTGTGATTTAAAAAATATCTATGCGGCGGCTTCCTGCGCCGAGATGGTCTTGTCGATATAGTTGTTGATATAGTGCATGACCGTATCGGTATGATTTTTGAAAAAGTGATCCGCACCCGGAACAACGCGGTAATCCACGCCGTCCATGCCGCGCTGTTCGCGCAGTTTTTCCACCAGCGCATCCACCGATTCCATTGTAACGATTCTGTCCGCATCGCCCTGAACAATCAGCCCTTCATTCGGGCAGGGGGCGAGGAAGTTGAAATCGTACAGATTGGCCGGCGGTGCGACCGAAACATAGCTGTCAATTTCCGGACGGCGCATCAGAAGCTGCATGGCAATCCATGCACCAAAAGAAAACCCGCCTACCCAGACGGAAGATGCGTTTTTGTTCAGCCCTTGCAGCCAGTCAAGTGCGGCGGCGGCATCACTGAGTTCGCCAAGTCCCTGACCGAATTCACCTTGCGAGCGTCCGACACCGCGGAAATTAAAGCGCAATGTTGAAAAGCCGCGTGCGGCGAAATTCTGGAACATCGTATAGGTGATACGGTTATTCATCGTACCGCCCTGTTCCGGGTTCGGATGCAAAATCAGAGCAACCGGAGCATTCGGAAGCGGGCTGTGTTTGTAGCGTCCTTCAAGACGTCCAGCAGGGCCGTTAAAGATGATTTCAGGCATATAAATAAATCCTCCCGTTGATCTCCCCGTAGGGTGAGTTTTTCTATAATTTTTACGGTCAATTGCTGCTGTTTGTCGTTCCAAACATTTTGTCGGCGGCGGTTTTTCGCTTTGCAGCGGTGTTTGCGAAACATTCTTTTGCAAAAAGTGACCAGGGCAAAATTTTCTTCCCCGTAATTTTCGTCCCTACTATACATAAATGAATGCGAAAAAGCAAGGTTTTTTTGTTTGGGTTCTCATTATCCTGTTGAAAATAATATATTATTCATGTATTCTTATTTTTCGGTTTTGTGGAGAATCACCTGTTTGTGCGGCGCGAAAAACGGGCGAGAGCGGATGGGGGAATACGGGGCAAACATATGAAAAACAATATTTATCTGGATCATAACGCCAGCACGTCAATACGTCCCGCTGCTTTTGCGGTAATGACGGAGCTGTTGCGCGCGGCGGCCAATCCCTCGGCCATTCATAAAAGCGGCCGTTTTCTGCGGGCGCATATCGAAGAGGCGCGGGAGAAGACCGCCGCGGCGCTCAATGCGGAAACGCCGGAAAACGTTGTTTTCACCTCCGGCGCGACGGAGGCGAATATCGCCGTGCTGAACGGCTGTTCCGATGTCCGGCATGTGATCGTGTCGGATGTGGAGCACCCGTCGGTCAGGAAATCGCGTGACGATCTGGCGGTTTGTCCGGTTGACAGCAGCGGTCTGATCCGTCTGGAGGCGCTGGAGG
>SKHU01000167.1 GCA_007116755.1 Alphaproteobacteria bacterium | reverse complement strand
GAAACAAAACCCTGCGTTTTTTTCTAACTTTTTTATTCTTGCGCATAAAAATGCGTATTTCCGTGTATATCTTCGATATGATAGGCGTTTTTTCCGGCGCTGTGAAGACGGCAGGGATCAACCGCCACTTTGCCGTAACCGCCGGGAATATCCAGCATATAGACCGGGCGGCAAATACCGGAAAGCCGTGATTGCAGAATGCGCATAATCTCCCGCCCCTCTGCGAGTGTGACGCGGAAATGCGCCGTGCCGGCGGCGCGGTCGGGATGATGCAGGTAATAGGGTTTGACGCGCAGCCGTACAAGGGCGCGGAACAGCGTCTCCAGCGTGTCGGCATCGTCATTGACGCCTTTCAGCAGCACCGATTGCGACAGCAGCACGCAGCCCGCCGCATGCAGTTTTTTTAAGGATTTTTCCGCGTCGCGCGTCAGTTCCTGCGCATGATTGACATGCACGGCCAGATAGACGGGTTTGGCGCTGCCCTCCAGCACGGCGCAGAGCTGTTTTGTAATACGCTGCGGGTCGGCGACGGGAACGCGGCTGTGAATGCGGATAATCTCGACATGCGCAATCTCCTCCAGCGCCGTAAAAATTCCGGCCAGCCGCCGCGGGCTGAGAATCAGCGGGTCGCCGCCGCTGAGAATAACCTCTTTGATGTTTTCATCGCCGCGGATGTAATCCAGCGCCGCCGCCAGTTTTTCATCAGGCAAGACGGCCTCGTCCCGCCCCACTTTTTCGCGGCGGAAGCAATAGCGGCAGTACACGGCGCAATGCAAGGCGGGCATCAGCAAAACGCGGTCTGGATAGCGGTGAACAATGCCGGAAACGGGGCTGTGCGCCCCGTCGCCGATCGGGTCGGGCGTTTCGCCCGCGCCGTCTTCCAGCTCGCGCGTATCGGGCAGATATTGCCGCGCGACAGGGTCGTCCGCTGCAGCTGCTTGCATCGCCTCATAAACGGCAGGCGTGACGCGCACGGCATAGCGTGCTGCAACGCGGTTCAAATCCTCCGCATCGCCGAATCCTTCGGGGCGGTTGTTTTTGTTTGGTTTTCGGACAGTCATCATGCCGCTTTATAAAGAACGCGGCGGGTTTTGGCAATCGATCCTAAAAAAAATCCGTATCTTATTATTTCGGTGCGGAGCCTTTCGGTGTTGTACCGCCCGCACCGCCTGTTTTGCCCGTCAGCGTCTTGTGCAGCACTGTTTTCGCCGTGCCGTCGGCAGGCAGGGTGATTTTTGTTTCCGTACCGGATTTATACAGCACAAGCGCCAGCGGCGCAGTGATCCGGTCGAGATCGGGCGTAAAGCGGAATGCGCCGTCGTCCGCCTTTTCCGCGGGCGTTGCGCCGGAGATTGCGGGATGATCGGCAAAATTTTCTATGCCGCCGTTTTGCAAGGCGCGGAGCGCCGCAAGGCCGGTCGCCAGCGTTTCGCTTTTGATATTGTCCGTCGCATAGGCTGTGATGGTCATATCTTTCTCCTTATTCTCCGCCATATCCCGTCTGTTCCGTCCGTTTCAGCGTGTCTGCATGGTAAAGGCGATATTCTGCATCAGTTTTTCGCGCCCGAAATTGCTGACCAGCGCAATTCTTTTCACCTGCGCCCAGCGATCCATTTCCTTCGGCGGCAGTTTCAGTCTCAATTTTGCCACCGCACCGCCCGTCTGCACGATATAGATGCTGCCTGTGGACGGATCGCCCTCAATCCATGCGGGCATGTCGTCAAATTCGCATTCCACCGTCAAAACGGTCGTGGCAGCTTCGTCGAACAGCAACACAACCTCCGCATCCAGCATACCGTTCACACCTTTCGGCGGCGCAATACCACTGTCCCGCATCGGCGGCGAATCAACAATTTCGCTGCCGCCGCGCCTCAATAAGATATAGCGCAATTTCGTTAAGATTTTCTTTATCATAATAATTTCACCGATTTTGAAATACTGAAATATAATTGTTTTCTATCTTACCCTGCGCCTGCCTGTTTTCAAACAGATAGATTGGTATCTTCCGTCTTGCGGCGCGGCCTGTCTTGCTTTAGTTTTCCCTGTAAAACAAGGGAGGATCAATCATGCACCATATCGACGAATTTCCGCATAAAGTCAAAGAAATACGCCATATGGCGATTCCGATGCCCGACGGCACGGAACTGGCCGCGCGGCTGTGGCTGCCGGACGGTGCCGAAAACGCCCCCGTGCCGATGATTCTTGAATATCTGCCCTACCGCAAAAACGATGGCACAACTTTCCGCGACAGCGGCAGCGCACCTTATATCGC
Source organism: Alphaproteobacteria bacterium (assembly GCA_007116755.1). GTDB lineage: Bacteria > Pseudomonadota > Alphaproteobacteria > Micavibrionales > CSBR16-224 > CSBR16-224. Next base: position 1,083 of record SKHU01000167.1, on the reverse strand, counting down.
AGGGCACGGCTATGCCTATCTGCGCGTCGATATTCGCGGCAGCGGCGATTCGGACGGCGTGATGACGGATGAATATACCGAGCAGGAACTGGCCGACGGCGAGGAAATTCTCAAATGGGCGGCGGCGCAAAGCTGGTGTGACGGCAATTGCGGCATGATCGGCATTTCATGGGGCGGGTTCAACGCCCTGCAAATCGCCGGACGCACCGCGCCGGAGTTGAAAGCGATTATCGCCATCTGCTTTACCGATGACCGCTATGCCGATGATATCCATTATATGGGCGGCTGTTTTTTGAATGACCAGCTGTCATGGGCCTCCATCATGTTCAGCGGCAATGCACGCCCGCCCGATCCCGAAAATGTCGGGGAGAAATGGCGCGATTTGTGGAAACAGCGTCTGGAGGGCAGCGGGTTATGGCTGGAAAACTGGCTGAACCACCAGCGCCGCGACGATTTCTGGAAGCACGGCTCGGTCTGCGAGGATTACAGCACGGTCAAATGCCCCGTTTTTGCCGTCAGCGGCTGGGCGGACGGCTATTCCAACGCCGTCTTCCGCGTATTGGAACATCTGGATGTGCCGCGTCTCGGCCTTGTCGGGCCGTGGGCGCATAAATATCCGCACGGCGCAACACCGGGCCCCGCCATCGGGTTTTTGCAGGAGGAGCTGCGCTGGTGGGACCGGTGGCTGAAAGGCAAGGAAACGGGCATTATGGACGAACCGATGCTGCGGGCATGGGTCAATGATTCCGTACGCCCCGCCCCCTCTTACGCGGAAATGCCGGGCAACTGGGTCGGGGAGGAAAGCTGGCCGTCGGCCAATATTTCCGATCAGGGCTATAGTCTTTGCGCAAACGGGCGGCTGGTTCTGGAAGGAACAGGGCAGGAAACGGAGAATGCGCCGCTTTCCATCTGCTCGCCGCTGTCGCACGGGCTGTTTGCGGGAAAATGGTACGCCAATCAGGGCGGCGTGCCCGATCTGCCATCCGACCAGCGTCTGGAAGACGGCGGCGCGCTGGTCTTCGAAACTGCACCGCTGGCAACAGATTTTACAATGCTCGGCACGCCTGCGGTGACGCTGGCGCT
>SKHU01000171.1 GCA_007116755.1 Alphaproteobacteria bacterium | reverse complement strand
GGTCGGTCAGGATTTCCTGATAGCCGGTCATTGAGGTGTTAAAGCAGATTTCGCCGCCCGTTGTGCCGGTTGCACCGAATCCGCGTCCGAAAAAAGCGCTGCCGTCGCGCAGCAAAAGAACGGCATCGGCCTCCTGCGGCCACGGGATATTCTTCGGGGTGTTTTTTTGTGCCGGATTTTTGATCATTGTTTCCGCTTGCCCTATCTGTATAATGTCAGTATAAATCACCCGCTTCTTAAAAAACACATAAAGGAAATCAGAGGCAATGTTAAGGGAAAACTTCAGAGAACGTTTAAACGAGGCGATGCGCGGCAAGGACGGGGTGGCGACCGCGACAATCCGCCTGATTATGGCATCGCTGAAGGATCGTGATATTGCCGCGCGCAGCAAGGGCAATACGGAAGGAATTTCCGATGACGAAATCCTGTCGATGCTGCAAACGATGATCAAACAGCGCCGTGAATCTGCCGGGCTTTATAAGCGCGGCGGCCGTGAGGAACTTGCCGCACGCGAGGAGGAGGAGATCGCCATTATCGAATCCTTTATGCCGCGCCAGATGGACGAGACCGAAATCGCCGAGGCGGTCGAGGCGGTGATCAAGGAAACGGGTGCGGGCGAACTCAAGGATATGGGGCGCGTTATGGGACGGATGAAAGAGCTGTATGCGGGTCAGATGGATTTTGCGCAGGCCAGCGCCGTTGTCAAAGAAAAACTGGCAAAATAATTTCATCGGCGCACCATATTGAAAATGTTGATTTTCTGTGTTTTTTACGGATGTATGAGGCGCGTTTCGCTTGATTTTTTTGCAGATTCGGCGTAATATCCAGCACTATGTCATACCCGAAACAGTTTCTTGAAGAAATCCGCACACGCGTTCCGATCTCGGACGTGATCGGCAAGCGCGTGCGCATTCAGCGGGCGGGGCGTGAGTTCAAGGCCTGCTGCCCGTTTCACAAGGAAAAAACGCCGTCTTTCACCATCAATGACCAGAAGGGGTTTTACCATTGCTTCGGTTGCGGCGCGCACGGGGATGTTATTAATTTTGTCATGGAACATGACGGCATGGGCTTTCCCGATGCCGTGAAGTTCCTGGCGGCACAGGCCGGGATTGAAGTGCCGGAACAGACACCGGAACAAAAGCAGCATTACGAAAAGCGCGACCGTGCCGCCGAATTGCTGGAGGCGGCAGCCAAATGGTTTTGCGACCAGCTTTACCGTTCCGAAAACCACCGCGCCTTGTCCTATATGCAGGATCGCGGCCTGTCTTCGGCGGTTTTGAAACGGTTTCGCGTCGGCTATGCGCCGCCGGACGGCGATAAAATCGCCGCAGCTTTGAAAGAGCAGGGGTTCTCCGATGCGGAAATGGAAAAATACGGGCTGATTCGCAAAAGCGCCAAACATGCGGGGTATTATGCGTTTTTCCGCGAGCGCATCATTTTTCCTGTCTTTGACCTGCGCGGCCGTGTTGTGGCCTTTGGCGGGCGTATCGTGCCGTTTTCCTACGGCGGACCGAATCCCGATACCGGTAACACGCCGCCGAAATATCTGAACTCGCCCGATCACGATCTGTTCCATAAGGGGCAGATGCTGTACGGCATTGCCGCCGATGTACGCAAAGGCTTGTCCGGCGAACAGCCGCTGGCGATTGTCGAGGGCTATATGGATGTTATCGCGCTGGCGCAGCACGGCTACCGCGCCGCCGTTGCGCCGCTGGGCACGGCGCTGACCGAAACCCAGATCGGGGAGGCGTGGCGTTTGATCGCCGCAGACGGGATGAAGGCGCCGGTTCTGTGTTTCGATGGCGACGAGGCCGGCCGCCGCGCGGCTGCACGCGCGATGGAGCGCGCCCTGCCGATCATCAAGCCCGACCATTCCGTGCATTTTGTTTTCCTGCCCGAAGGGCACGACCCCGATACGCTGGTACAGGAAAAAGGCCGCGCCGCTTTCGAGGCGCTGGTGCAAAAACCGGTGACGTTGCTGGATATGCTGTGGGAGGAAGAGGTCAAGCGCCGCGGCCTGAATACGCCGGAATCGCAGGCGGGGCTGAAAAATGCGCTTCTGGCTTCTGCGCGCAGCATTGCTGATCGCGATATCCAAAATCTGTTTATCCGCAATATTGAAAAACGCTTTGCCGAGATGCATTACGGCGCATCTTCATCCGGCAGAGGCGGGAAAAGACAGGGCGGAAGCGGCAGAAAACAATGGCGCAAAAACGGAAATTTTGCCAAAGACAGCGGCGCGTACCGCCCGTCCTATATGCCGTTGCGGCAGACGCCGCAGGTGACGCATATCCGCGAGCGCATTCTTCTGGTGACGCTGATCAATTATCCCGGCCTGTTTGACGAATTCGGCGAGATTTTCGGGATGCTGCCGGCAAAAACCGCTGAATTCGACACGTTGCGCCATGATATTATCGATATTCTGTCTGCCGAACCCGATACGGATAGCGAGACACTGCAAAACGCGCTGGACGAACGCGGCCACGGCGAGGCGCTGCGCAGTATTTACGACGGAAATATTTATCTTCATGCCGGTTTTGCCCGCCCCGGACAGGAGGATATGGAAGATGTCCGCGCGGGCTGGCAGGATACGCTGAATTTTATGCGGCAGACGGCATAGAGTTATATCGCGTTATATTCTTAAAACAGTTGCGAAAATAACGGATCATTGCTAAATTTTGCTATGATGCACCCGTTTATGCGCGGCTTTACAGAAATCATATGATGTATCAGAAGCCTGATAACAGTAAAGAAGGCCGAAAACTGCGGGATAGAGTTCAAACGGTTTTTCCTTGAAAACACCGGAGGAACGGCTATTGTGACAAAAAAAATATATTTTTTCAGGAACGGGATGTTGAATTGATGGCAGCAAAAAAAGAAGACCAACAAACGGAACAGCAGGAAGATCGGGATGAAAATGTCGGCGCGGGCACGCTGGCCAAAGTCGTCAAGGCGATGGTCACGAAGGGCAAAGAGCGCGGCTATATCACCTATGACGAGTTGAACAAGGCTTTGCCGTCGGGCAATTATTCCTCCGAGCAGATTGACGAGACCATGGCGCTTTTGACCGATATGGGGATCAATCTGGTCGAGGATGAATCCGATCTGGATGACGACGAATCCTCTACAACCAATGTCTCCGACAGCGATCTTGGCCGTACGGATGATCCGGTGCGGATTTATCTGCGCGAGATGGGCAGTGTCGGCCTTTTGTCCCGCGAGGGGGAAATCGCCATTGCCAAGCGCATCGAGGCCGGCCGCGATATGATGATCGGCGGCATCTGTGAAAGCCCGATGACGATTCAGGCTATTCTGGAATGGCACCGCGCATTGGAAAAAGAAGAAATTCTGCTGCGCGAGATTATTGAT
>SKHU01000079.1 GCA_007116755.1 Alphaproteobacteria bacterium | reverse complement strand
TTCCTCGGCGTGCCGTTCAACATCGCCTCCTATGCGCTGTTGACGCTGATGATCGCGCATGTGACGGGACTGGAGCCGGGCGATTTTGTCCACAGCTTCGGCGATGCACATATTTACGTCAATCATCTGGAGCAGGTAGAGGAGCAGATGCGACGCATGCCCAAACCGCTGCCGCAGATGATCCTGAGCCCCGAAGCGAAGGATATTTTCAGCTTTACCTATGATGATTTCACACTGGAAAATTATACATTCCACCCGCATATCGCGGGCAAAGTTGCCGTATAGACCGCCATGTATAAGGGATTGAAAATCTCGCTGGTCGCTGCCATGTCCGATAACCGCGTAATCGGGCGCGGCAGCACCATTCCGTGGCGTGCAAAAGGCGATCTGCGCTTTTTTAAAGAGCAGACGGAAAACAGACCCGTCATCATGGGGCGCAAGACGTTTGAATCCTTAAAAAACGCCGGCGTGCAGCCGCTGCCCGGCCGTCCGAATCTGGTTGTGACAACGCGCGCCGATTACTGTTTCGACCACCCCGATGTCAGCATCCATCACAGCATGGATGACGCATTGCATCATGCCGCAAAACTGGCCGCAGAGCTGGATACGGACACCGTCTGCATCGGCGGAGGTGCGGAGATTTACAAACTCTCCCTGCCCGTTGCCGATATCATCCATTTGACGGAAATTCACTGCATGATCGAAGACGGCGACACGTTTTTCCCCGATTTTTCGCATGATGAATGGCAGGAAACCCGCCGTGAATACCGCAAGGCCGAGAACGGCGACACGGCCGATTACAGCTTCGTCACATGGCAACGCGCCTGAAGTGCGGTTTTTGCCCCGAAAAAGCGGTTTTATGTTATAATATAAGGAGTGCATAAAACGGTAGCGGGACGATTCAAAACAATGGCGGAACTGACCCCCGACCAGCAAAAACTGGCCAATGCGATATTGGCGCGGGATTTTGAAACAGCGAAAAAGCTGCAGGAACAGGGCGTGCAGATTACGCCTGTGATTACCCATGCCTGTGAAGGCAGCCCTTACAGCGCCTTATATAAAGGTGTGATGGATTATATGCGCAGCACAAGCCGCAACAGAAAACTCAATTAAGATTCTTTAACTTACGGAACTTACGGACGGCGGCGTATAAAGCTGCGCAAACGGCGCTGCTTCATTTCACGGCTGGATCCTTTCAGATGCTGCTGAATGATTCGCGCCCCTTCATGAAATTTTCCGCGTTTTTCGGCAATATCCTTGACGGTCTCGCCTTTTGCGTTCGTAAGCGACGGATCGGCACCGGCATAAAGCAAAATCCGCGCTGCCTCCTCGCAACTGTTATCGGCGGCGACCATCAATGCGGTGTCTCCCTTTTTGGTCTGCAGATCGGGTTTTGCCCCTTTATCCAGCAAAAACCGCACCGCCTTGCTTTGCTTCCAGTGCACAGCCGTCATCAGCGGCGTTGTGCCGTGATCATTAGCCTTGTCGATTTTTGCACCTGCGTTTAGCAGCAATTCGATAATCTCCGTATGGCCGCCTTCCGCTGCCAGCATCAGCGGCGTGTCGTCACCGTCTTTCGCCTTGCCCTGATCGGGGTCCGCACCGTGACGCAGAAGAATTTCCACCGCCTCTTTCGCGCCCGAATGCACCGCATACATCAGCGGTGTCCAGCCGATTTTATTCGGCTGCTGCAGGATTTCACCCTCTTCGATCAGCGCCTCAAGCAGCTCTGTATTGTTCTGGGAAGAGGCGCTGTACACCGCCTCGGGCGTGTACCATTCGGATTTTTTCCATTCCGGATATTTCCGGTTTTTCTGATTTTCTGGCTTCATCGGCAACTCTCCTTAAAACATCAAATATATTTCAACACTATCCGGCCGCTATACCGCGCGGCGTTTTTCACCGTCAAGCGACAACCGATCCATAACACCCTGCGCGATTTTTTCAAACGCTGCACGGCTTTCCCCTTCCGCAATGCGTCCGGCATCTGCCGCCTCGCGGATTTCAAGGCTCAGCGGTATTTCGCCCAGAAACGGAACGCCGCGTTTTTCCGCCTCGCGCCGCGCGCCGCCATGACCGAACAGATGCGTTTCCTCTCCGCAATGCGGGCAGGAGAACATGCTCATATTTTCGATCAGCCCCAGAAGCGGAATATCCAGCTTGCGGAACATCTCCAGCCCCTTCATCGCATCCAGCAGCGCAATATCCTGCGGCGTGGAGACAATCACAGCGCCCGAAAGCGGCACTTTCTGCGCCAGAGTCAGCGGTATATCACCCGTTCCGGGCGGCAAATCGAGCAGCAACACATCCAACTCGCCCCATGCGACATCGCGCAGCATCTGGATCAGCGCACGCTGCACCATCGGTCCGCGCCAGACAACCGGCCCCTGATTTTCCATCAGATAGCCGATCGACATGCTCAAAAATCCGTGCGCCTCATGCGGCAGAATCTTGCGGTTTTCATCCGCCATCGCCCGCTGCCCCGCCGTGCCGAGCATATGCGGCTGCGAGGGGCCGTGAATATCCGCATCCAAAAGCCCGACAACCATCCCCTGCCGCGCGAAAGCCGCAGCAAGATTATTGGCCACAGCCGATTTTCCGACTCCGCCCTTGCCTGACGAAACAGCGATAATATGTTTGATGCCGGGCAGGTCAAGCTTGCTGTCCTGCGGTGCGTGGCTGTGCGGCTGCGGTGCGGATTGCGTCTGCGGCGGGTGTTCGGCCGTAACAATGACGGCCACACGCGGCAGATCGGGCAGAATTGTTTTCAGGAATTCCGTTGCGTCCTTCTGCAGTGCCTCGACCTGTTCGGGGTGTTGCGCCGTCTGCCCCTGCGGCAGTTCGAGCAGAACGACAAGGCCTCGCTCTTCCGTATGGCGTACCGAAGACAGAAATTGCAGCATCGCACCAAGCAACTCATCGGGTGCATCCGGCCGATCGCGGTGATGCAGCAGAATTTCGCGGAAGTCGTCAATCGTCAGCATTTTCATGTCTAAACCAAATCCTGTTTTTTCTTGAAAAAAAGGCACCGGAAAACACAACGCCCCCGATGCCTGTTTTTATTTTTTACCAACGAAGCGCGAAAAGGCGCAGCGTTTTACGAACGGCTAGGCGCAAGGAGCGCCGTGTACAAAACCCGTACACAAGCGACGCAGCAACGACGCCGCCCGTGAAACGATGGGGCTTTTAGTCGCGATCTTCGCGTTTGCGTTCCAGCTTGCGGAAACGGCGCACGGCCTCATCGCGCTCGCGCGCGCGCTTTTCCGACGGTTTTTCATGATGTCTGCGCAGCTTCATTTCCCGAAAAACGCCTTCGCGTTGCATTTTCTTTTTCAGTACTTTCAAAGCCTGATCGACATTGTTATCACGTACGATGACCTGGACGATTGTCCTCACCCCTTTCAAGAGTTTTGCGGTTACATAAAATTACATCAGCGCAATTTCTATCACAGCGCGGAGGCGGTGTAAAGCCGAAAACAAAAGCCGCGCCTGTTAAAGACACGGCTTTATTCGAAGGTAACAAGCTTTTTCGTTTTGGATTGACGTATCCACTTCCATGAAGCGGGGCCAAGCATCTGAGCAAAAAACTTTAAGACCTCATCTCCCAAAAGAGCCCAAACATTGTCACCTGTTTGGAGTATGCCTGCTCTGGCATGTTTCCATGTTATTCATTGCATGGCATCTGCTTTGGAATACCCTTCTATCATTTTCCCCTCACTCAGACGCACGAATAAGTGACAATCTTCGCCCAACGGCTAGGGAAATTTATCAACATTCTCATGTGAAAAACCTCCTGTTAGGGGTTGAATACTTAATATTGTAACCGGAATATGGAAGAAAACAAGAAAAATCCATAAAAACCGTCATGCCAAACTTGGTTGGGCGTCCGTTGCGCAACAAATCCGGTCTCTGTCATCCTGAACGCAGTGAAGGATCTCCCGCAAACTTAAGACAATAGGAGAAGGATGCGTTTGATTTCCATGAGATTCTTCGCTTCGCTCAGAATGACACTCTTTTTTCTCTGCGTCCTCTCAAGCCTCTGCGGTGGAATATTGCTTTTAAGATTCGGTATATTGCGACATGGATTCCGGAACGAGTCCGGAATGACATTTATAAAATGATGTGGGAGAGGAGATATTCAAGCCGCAGCCTTCCCGCCTCCGTGGTTTGCAGCGCTGCCTCCGTCACTGTCAGCCAGCCGGCGGCCTCTGCCTTGCGTATTTCCTGCCAATTCAGCACCTCTGCTCCGCCTGCTGCGGTCTCAAGGCGGGTAAGGGAAAGCGGTTCGGCAAGCCGCAGCCCCATCAGCAGCATTTCTGCGGCACGGTCTTCACAGGAAAGCTGTGTGTCCTCATGCGCGCCGTGTCCGTGTTTTTCAACCCGTTCCAGCCAGATTTGCGGCGCACGATGCGCCCGCGTCGCATATTTCTTTCCGTCAATTGTGATGCGTCCGTGCGCACCGGGGCCGATGCCGAGATAATCGCCGTAACGCCAATAGACAAGATTATGCCGCGATTCTTCGCCTGCCCGCGCGTAATTTGAGACTTCATAGGCATCATAGCCGTGTTTTGCGGCTTGATCGCGTGTTTCCTCGTAAAGTGCTGCGGCCTCGTCGTCGGACGGAATTGGCATTTCGCCGCGCTGATAGAGCGTATAAAAAGGCGTGCCTTTTTCAATGGTCAGTTGATACAGCGACAGATGCCCGCCCGCATAGGACAGCGCCTCCGCCAGTTCGGCGCGCCAATCCGCAACAGTCTGGCCGGGGCGGGCATAGATCAGATCGAACGAGCTGCGCGTGAAATGCTGCCGCGCCAGATCAAGTGCCGCGAGTGCTTCTTTCGCGCTGTGCTGCCGACCGAGGAATTTCAGCTCCACATCGCGCAGCGACTGCACGCCCAGCGACACGCGGCTCACCCCTGCCTCTGCATAGCCTTTGAACCGCGCCGCCTCGGTAGAGGTCGGGTTGGCCTCCAGCGTTATTTCAACATCCTCTGCAACGGGGAAATGCGCGCGCACGGTGGCGATTACAGCCGCAACAGTCTCCGGCACCATCAGCGAGGGCGTGCCGCCGCCGAAAAAAATAGAGGTCACCGTTTGTTTGTGTGGAAGTGTTTCCGCATAATGGGCGATTTCCCGCACCAGCGCCCCGCGCCATCGCGCGTGATCGACATCATCCTGCACATGGGAATTGAAATCGCAATACGGACATTTCGCCAGACAAAACGGCCAATGCACATAGATACCGAAACCGGGGGCGGGAAATGCTACGCTTTCCAATGTCTTTAACCGCTGCACCATGTCTTAACAAATGCTCTTAAAGCTTTGGCGCGGTGGCTGAGTGCGTGTTTTTCCTCCGCCGTCATTTCGCCGAAGGTGCGGGTTTGGCCGTCAGCCTGAAAAATCGGGTCATAGCCGAAGCCGTTTTCACCGCGCGGCGGCCAGACAATCTCGCCTTCCACCGTGCCTTCGGTATAAAATATCTGCCCGTCAGGAAAGGCCAGCGCCAGCACGCTGATAAATTGCGCGCGCTTGTTGTCCTGATTTTGTATTTTGTCCCAGATTTTTTCCATGCCGAAACCGAAATCGCGCGTGCCGTCCTCCTTTTCCGCCCAGCGTGCGGAATAAATACCGGGCGCGCCGTCCAGCGCCGCGACGGCAAGGCCGCTGTCATCCGCCAACGCGGGCTTGCCCGTCGCCTGCGCTGCGGCCAGCGCCTTCAGCGCCGCGTTTTCATGGAAGGTTGTGCCTGTTTCTTCAGGATCATCCAGCCCGAGTTCGCCCGCCGACTGAATATGCACCACACGCCCGCCGATCAGCTCCTGAATTTCACGCAGCTTGCCCGTATTATGCGTGGCAATCACCAGATCATTCTCCAGATGGTAGTTTTTTCCGGCCGCGCTTCTATCTAACATTTTTTCCATCCTCTTGCCCCTTCTCTTTCTTTTTCAGCTTTTTCTTCTTATCATTTTCTTTTCTTGCGCGGGCATAAATCCACGGATAGATAAGCTGCTGCTCAAATTTTTCCGGTATTTTTGCTTTCTTATCCGGCTCAAAAAAGCCGTATTCCTTCGGCATTTCATCATGCGGATAAAAATAACTGCCCATAATCAAATCAAAAACGGGAAACATCGTAGCGATATTTTTATCAATCGCCCGTTTATCACGCGCATGATGCCAGCGGTGATAATTCGGACTGACCAGAATATAGCATAGCGGTTTTGGGTAACCCAAATTGATATTGGCATGTACAAAAAAATTATACATTGTCATGACAAAAGTAGCCAGGACGATTGCCTCGCCCTCAAAGCCGATGGTATATGACACCAATACCCCGCCAATCGTAAAAACCATCGTATCCACCGGATGCAAACGCAGCCCCGTAAGCCAGTGAATTTCTTTGGCGCTATGATGAATGGTATGAAAACGCCAGAAAACATGATGTGCAAACCAATGCGGTACAAAAAGCGATAAATCTGCAATAATCAGCCCGCAAAATATCTGCAGCCAGAACGGGAAATTTTGAACTGTACCCGCAAAATACTGATGCGGAATAATTTCCGGAAGAATGTAAGATGTCAGCACATAGACAATTCCACCCACGAGTAAACTTGTCAAAAATAAATTGAAAAGGTAGTATCCCAGTTCCAATTTAAAGTCTTTATAAAACACGCCGTTTATATCATGAACACGTGTAAAATACGAAAGAGACGGCTTATCCTCTTCCTTATCCTCCGCCCCCTTGTTTTTTTTACTTCTCTCTCTGTCTTTTTTACCCGGCAGCAGAAGTGCCATACTGGAAAATATCAAAAAAAAGAAAAACAGCCCCGCTATCTTAAAAAAATAGACATCCACATACATCGTGATGCTATCGATTATTTTTTCCATTACCCCCATTGCGCTGACCTCCTCTCCGGTGCAGGTCGTCAGATAAAGTCGGACAAGTTTTTATCCGGTTTAAATATACCATACTTCTTCGGTATTTCATCATACGGATAAAAATAGATACGCCCAATCAGTTCAAATACAGAAAGCGCCGCTGGCCGGAAAGATCATAAAATAGTAAGAAACAGATATGAAAACACAAAGACCGCTTCAACGATAAGCTGCAGCAATAATTTTATCGCATTTCCCTGACTGGCATCGCCTTCTTGCTTATGCCGCGATTTTTTTTAGAAATTCCGTCATTATGCAGCATCCTTTTCCGCGGCCTGAATTGATTTCTGCTGCAGCACGGCCAGTTCCCGCACACCTTTCTGGGCCAGTTTCAAAAGTTCAAAAAACCGTTCTTCAGCAAAGGCTGTTTCCTCCGCCGTGGCCTGCACTTCGACAATGCCGCCTTTGCCTGTCAGGACAAAATTCGCATCGGCCTCGGCCGTGCTGTCCTCGGCGTAATCGAGATCCAGCACGCTCTGCCCCTGATACAGCCCGCATGAAATTGCGGCAACGGAATCAATGATCGGCGTCTCCTTGATCGCGCCGATTGCCAGAAGATGCCGCACCGCCTGTGCCATCGCCACATAAGCACCGGTAATTGCCGCCGTGCGTGTGCCGCCATCCGCCTGCAATACATCGCAATCCAGTACAATCTGGATATCGGGCATTTTTTTCAGATCAACCACCGCACGCAAGGCGCGGCCGATCAGACGCTGGATTTCCTGTGTGCGGCCGGATTGCTTGCCGCGTGCCGCCTCCCGCTGCATGCGCTGACCGGTCGAGCGGGGCAACATGCCGTATTCCGCCGTCACCCAGCCTTTTCCCTGACCTTTCAGCCAGTTCGGCAGCCGGTCTTCCACCGTTGCCGTGCACAGCACATGCGTGTCGCCGCATTTGATCAGACATGCGCCTTCCGCATGTTTGGTGATATTCTGCGTTTCAATGACAATACGGCGCAATTCGTCGTTTTGGCGCCCGGAAGGTCTGACCATAAGATATTCTCCTGTTCTTCTGTGTGAAAAGCCGTCAAGCTGTCAGGCGGCCGATCATTCCTGTTGTGCTTTGCCCGTCTTCCAACTCGGCCAGATACACCTCGCCGCCATAGGACATCACATATTTCGCGCCGACCACCTCATTGATCTTGTAATCTGCCCCCTTGACCAGAAGGTCGGGAGAAACATCACGGATCAGCTGCTCGGGCGTGTCTTCATCGAACAGTACCACCATATCAACCGCAGCAAGTGCCTGCAAGACCGTTGTACGTGCGATTTCGTTCTGGACAGGCCGCGTCTCCCCCTTCAGACGTCGCACGGACGCATCCGTATTCAAGCCGACGATCAGCCGGTCACAACGTGTCCGTGCCTGTTTCAAAAGGGAGATATGCCCCGGATGCAAAAGGTCAAAGCAGCCGTTGGTGAATCCGATTTTCAGCCCCTTGCGCCGCCAGCGCTCCGCCTGTTCGACGGCCTCTTCCTTCGTCGCCGCGCCGTGAATTTTGCTGTCCAGCATCTGTTTTTGCATATCGGCAACAGTGACGGTGGCCGTGCCGATTTTTCCAACGACAATTCCGCCGGCGATATTTGCAGCCTGCGCCGCCTCTTCCAGCGACGCACCCGCCGCCAGCATCGCCGCCGTCACGGCCACAACCGTATCTCCTGCACCGGAGACATCATAAACCTCGCGCACATCCGTCCTGATATGTACGGGCGCATCACGGCCGGAAATGATCGTCATGCCGTCCTGACTGCGCGTGGCAAGAATATTCTCAACGCCGCACATTTCTATCACGGTACGCGCCGCTACCGCCACTTCTTCATCACTTCCTGTCGGCATGTCGGCAGCCTCTGCAAGTTCCGCACGGTTGGGGGTGACAAGATATGCACCGCCATAGCGCGTATAATCCCGCCCCTTCGGGTCAACGATAACACGCTTGCCTTTGGACATCACATAACGGCAAAGCGCCGCATCAATTACGCCCTTGCCGTAATCGGACAGCACCACGACATCCGCCTGCATGATCTGCGCATCAATAACCTCAAAAAGCGCATCACGCACCGGCGTTTCAACGGCCGCCGCGCTTTCACGATCAGTGCGCAGCAATTGCTGTCCACCTGACAAATAGCGGGTTTTGACACTGGTCGGCCGCCCTGCATCCGGAACAAGACCGGAAATTTCTATTTTTCTCTCCCGCATCAGTGTACGAATCTGTTCTGCGGCATCATCCTGTCCGACAAGTGCCGCAACCGAACACTGTACGCCCAGTGCCGCCAGATTGGCGGCCACATTGCCGACACCGCCGGGCATGTAGTTTTCACGCTCCAGCTTCAGGACGGGAATCGGCGCTTCCGGCGAAATCCGCGACACGCCGCCATAAACGAAATGATCCAGCATAATATCACCGATGCACAATACATGCGCATCCTGAAAGTTTTTGAAATATGCCGTGAAATCCGCCATGCGCCCCAACCTTTGTTCTTTTCTGTTTGCAGCTTTCGCCCACGCTTTTATTTTTCATAGCAGATTTTCAGTTGCACCTCAAGCGTTTATTAATTTTCATATTTTATTAAATCTTTTGTGGTCTAATAGAGCTGTATCCAAAAACGGGAGAAAAACCGGCCCGGACATTATTGTCTATAAAACCAGCTAAAGACGAAAAAAAAATGAGTAAAACAGCAAGCAACTTCACAACAGAAAACACGGAAAAACCGCGGACGGGATTTTTTCAGGCTGTCGCCATGCGGACACAGCAAAGCCGTCTGGGCGACCTGCTGGTCTCTGCCGGTCTGATTACGCCGGAACAGCTTGAGCGCGCGCTCCACCAGCAATCGCGCACCCGCATACCGCTGGGTAAAATCCTGCTGCAAAGCGGCGCAATTTCCGCCGTCACGCTGTACCGCAAACTGGCAGAACAGTGGTGCGTTCGCGCCAGCGCGCTGGGTATTACATTTTTACTGAGCACGACAGTGCTGCCGAATACGGCGCGCGCGCAAAGCCAGACACAAACGACCGAAATCCAGATTACGCTGGCCTCGGCGGTCACGGCTACGCCGCGCAGAACACTGGATATGAAATATCCGTCCCTGTTCGGCACAACGGAAATACGTTCAGACAATATTTCCACCTTTACAAAATGGACAAGCATGCTGGATCGTTTTGAACGACAGCTTTCCGCAACAAACACCGCCACCGCACCGCGCCTGCAAAGCTGGAAGGCCGAGCTGTCACGCATGCGGCATTACAGCACGGTTGATAAAATTCGTGCGGTCAATGATTACATCAATCAGGTGCGCTATGTTCCGGATATCGACAATTGGGGCAAAAGCGACCACTGGTCAACCCCGATCGAATTCTTCAGCCGCGGCGGCGATTGCGAGGATTTCGCTATTGCCAAATACGCCTCTCTGCGTGCGCTGGGCGTACCAAGCGAGCGGATGCGCATTGCCGTTGTTCAGGATACAATTAAAAATATTCCGCACGCCATTCTGATCGTTTACGCAGAAAACGGCCAGAGCTTCGTTCTGGACAATCAGGACAAGCAACTGCGTAGCATCAACGAGGTCACACGTTACCGCCCGATCTTTTCCATCAACAAACACAGCTGGTGGATGCACCGGACGCAAGGCAATTCATAATACCGGAAAGTACGGCAACATGCAGGATGACGACGGCGGCAAAAACGGTGAAAACGACACTCTGATGCACCGGATCGCCTCATCTGACGAGCAGACCGGATTTATCGTGCAGGTCAATGTCCTGATCGACGATCAGGATTACTGGGCGTATCTTATGGTTCCCGCCGAAAAATATGATTCTTTTATGGAGGCGCAGGACAAGGGAAACTGCAACATCAAGGAATACGGCGAGATTGTCGAATGGGGACCCGGTACGGAAGCGCCGCCACATATTCTGAAAAGAATCGAAGAGGATTTCGGGCTCCGCAAAGACGCAGCGGATTGCCTGATGACGATGAGCGACACGCTTGAAGAACGTCTGAAAAATATGGGAATCAAAAAAGGTTGAGACGCGAAATCAGCTTAGCGTCCTTCGGCCTGCGCGCGCAGTTTTTCAACCAAAATCAGGTTTTGCTGCTGCATACGTCCGTCCGGGCTGATCAGCCGCGCTTCCCGCAACAATTCCACAGCCTCGTCAAATGCGCCCTGCTGTGCAAGGCATAGCGCCAGATTGTTCATGACCGGCGACGGATCACCCGACCATTCCGCCAAAGCGGTGCGGTATTTTTCCTCGGCTTCTTCATGATGGCCGCCGGCTGAAAGGATCAGCCCCTCCAGATTAAGAGCTTGCGGCATATGATTTTTTTTCTGCTCCTCCGAAAGAGAGGCAAAACGCGACAGCGCATGTTCTGCATGCATAAAACGTCCAAGCGCAATATTCACCGCCGTATATTCCAGAAGCATCTCCGGCTCCCTGTTTTGCTGCAAATCGGCCAGCGGCTGCAAAACCGTCAAAGCCTGCTGGGGTCGTCCGGATTTGCGCAAAGCTTCGGCATATTTCACGGCGATTTCGGTATCTCCCGCATTGCGGGTGTAAAGACGCTCATAAAGCTCGACCGCCTCGGCTGCGTTTTCCTGCGTAATCTGCTGGCGCGACTCGATGGCCTGACGGTAACGCTCCTTGCCTTCCGTGCTTTGACAACCGGACAGAAGAAGAGCGGTGCACAGACAAAGTGACAATACGGTTTTCAAATTCATGCGGTGCGTTTTCATTCGTAATCTCCGTCATCAAATCCATCATCCTCCTGATGCGCCGCCACTGAGGGGCGCGGACTGACGCTGACCGTACCGCGGTCACGACCGACCATGGACACCTCATGGCAGCCGTCGGGACAATAATAAACCGAGCTGGGCACACAGCCGCTGACACCCGCACAAATGCGCTGGACGCGGACATATTTGTTCTGGCGTTCGGAAACAATCACATCACGGCGCATAATTTCCTGCCCGTCACGATCCAGAACGGTAAAAGACGTTGCCCCCGGGCGTCCCGGCACAATGACAAGAATACGCGGCGTATCCAGAAAAACGCCGGCATGAGCCGGATTGGTGACGATAACGCCGGTTGCGTTGCGGTTCAGATGCAGAATGCGCGATTCATTGGGCGTTAGGCGAATGATGCTGTTTTCATTGTGATTATAACCGGATGTCAGCGCTGTCGGCTGCCGGGCATCGGAAACGGATACAGGCAGGAAGCCTGCGCCATACGCCGCAACGCATGCCAACAGACAGAACAGGCCACTTAACAGAAAGTGATTCGCCGAACGCTTCATGTAAAAATCTCCCGTCAGAAACAAGGGATACGGAAAGAGGGAACCCTCTCTTTATATATGATGCGCAAAAAACCGCGGTAAAGTCAAAGAAAATATCCAAAAACGGCTTCGGGGGCATAAGAAAACCCGTCCCGCTTAAACGCAGGGACGGGTTTT
>SKHU01000147.1 GCA_007116755.1 Alphaproteobacteria bacterium | reverse complement strand
TCTCGGCACGGATACCGATCGTGATGACGGCGCGCCTAAAGGTGTGGACAGCCGCACGGTGGCGGAATATTCCGCAGATGAGGACGAAAAAGACAAGACACGCAGTGACAAAAGCGGACGGGCATAGGGCAGAGCTTTGCGCCGTTTGCGGTTGACAAGCATTTCCAAAGGGCTTAACGGTTATCTTAAACGATTATCATCTTAACAATTCATAAGGTTTTATCCTGCTAAACTGCACGAAAGACAAATGGACAAGGAGAAGGAAAAATGCAACTGACCGTAGAAGGAAAGCAGCTTGATGTCGGTGATGCGTTGCGCGAGCATGTGCGCACAAATCTGACGGAAACCGCGGAGAAATACTTTCGGAACCCGATCGAGGCGACGGTTGTTTTTTCCAAGGAAGGCGGCCATTTATTTCGCGCCGATATTTCCATCCATGTCGGCAAAGGCATTATTCTGCAGGCACAACATGCCGCATCCGATCCGTATCCGGCTTTTGATACGGCCTCCGACCGTTTGGCCAAACAGCTGCGCCGTTATAAAAACAAGCTGAAAGACCACCATAAGGAGTTGCCGGAAGCGGCGAATATGGATGCGATCTATTATACAATTCAGGGCGGGGCGGAAGAGCCCGAGCCCGATCCGGATGAAGCGGCACTGCAGGGCGAAGAGCCGGCCGTGATCGCGGAAATGAAGACCCATATCCAGACGATGAGTGTCAGCGATGCGGTGATGCGGCTTGATCTGGCCGATCAGGCGGCGCTGTTGTTCCGCCACCCTTCATCGGGGCGGATTAATCTGGTCTATCGCCGTCAGGACGGCAATATCGGCTGGGTCGATCCGAAAGAGTAGTAGGAAAAAATTATCTCGACAGGTAAAGCGAGCTGATCTTGCGTGCGATGTCGCGGAAGGCGGCATCAAGCTGTTCGCCATCCTCGGCCAGATAGTAATAATCCGGCCCGCTGGCACAATGTTCCATGATCGCTTTTGCTTCGGCCAGATTGTCGATATGAAATCCGATGGAATAGACCAAAATACCGTCGTTTTTCATGGCATCGCACAGATGTTCCGCCTGTTCGAATGACGAGCCGTTCGGCGCGTTGTAGTTGATTTTATTCGCCATAGAGCCGCTGCCTGCCGTTGCGTCCTGACTGATAACACCGTTGCAATAGGGGCTGTTATATTCGCCGTCGGTCATCAGCACGGCGATTTTGAACAGGCGTTCCGTATCGTAAGGGGCGGGGCGGCTTTCCTCCGGCCACAGATACCCCCAATGCGGCGACAGCATATACCACCCCCAGGCCGTGCCGATATGTCCGGCTGTCGATCCGACGGCCTGAAAGGAGTTGATCTGGCTTTTCAGCAAGTCCTTGTTGTCGGTCAACGGAATAACGGGGTTGGGCGGGCACGGGTTGTTGCCTGCCGGATAATTCCATCCGACATAAGCGGTCGAGGGCGGGTCGTCCGTATAGGCAAACGCACCGCTGCGTTCCGAAACGCAATTGCTGACATCAAATGTCACCCACTGGTTGAACGGGTTGCGAAACCGGAAACGCTGACACCCCGGCGACGTGCAGGTGCCGGAAGCAACCGGCCCGCGGACATCTTCGGCGTAAGAACCCGGATTAACACCCATTGAATAGGGCACCAGCGCGATTTTGGAATAAATATCCTCGTGATGCTGGTCGCTGTCGCGGATGACGATATCCACCAATGCGCTGGCGGCATTGCGCAAATCAACGATACGCTGTCCGGCCATCGATCCGGTAATATCCAGCACCAGCGCCAGTTCGATACTGTTCCAGAAGGCTTTGGTCGCCTCGGCTTCGGCGCTGACCTCCGTATAAGGCTTGCCCAGCAGGCTCATAAAGCGGTTTTTGACCTGTGCCGTTGCCGCGACGGTGACGATTTCATCCCCGACATTGATTTGCAGATCAACGATTTCTCCCAGACGGTCATCGGGATAATTGGCGTGAAAGAATTTTCCCGCTGTTTCCTGTATATAGGATTCGCCGCCGGCCAGTGTTCCGGCTGCCAGAGCGGTTTTGTCCAGCGCGTTGTTCAGGCGTGTTTTCAGATTATGGGCCTGCCCAAGATCGACTGCCAGCCCGACAGCGGCGAATAGAGCCGGCAGCACCAGCGCGAAAACAACGGCGGCTGCGCCGCTGCAATTCGTCCGGAATTTGTGTTTTAAGGTCTCAATAATGTGTTCGATCATGTTGTTTACTCTCTTGCAATGAAGGCCGTATCGCGCCCGCGAGCAAAGGCGGTTTCGCGCATTTCGATACTGCTCTTGAAAATATCGAAAAAACGCGGCTGATAGCTGTAAGCGGCCGTTACGACGATCACGCCTTCATTCTGCCGCCCCAAACCTTCGGCACGGCTTAAAACATCGGAAATCGGCGGCATACCGGATGTTTCCCGCCATGCGATGACAGGTGTTTCCTGAGGCCCTTCAAACCGGACACCGACAATATCTATGCCGTAACTTCCCGTCGGGAAGGGCTGGAGTCCCAGCCGTCCCGCTTCGGTATATTCCGCCAGCCGGGAATCATTTATGCTGTTTTCCCGCGCGATCAGATCGGCTGTCATATGCGCGGCGGTGACAAGATTTTTATTCACCAGCAGCGCCCGTCCCGCATCAACCGTGCCCATCAGCATCACCACCAGAATCGGGAAGACCATCGCGGCCTCCATCAGCACATTGCCGTCGGTTTTACGGGCAAAACGCCGCAAAAGTTTTTTAACTGCCGTCGTCGTAATCATAGGGCTCGTTCCTGATAATAACTGTTGATAAATGTGTAAAACCGCCGCCGCCCAGACCGTCGCCCATCAGACCGCCGATCAGCGGTGTGGTGAATTTATAGCGATAGGCCAGACGCACCAGCACTGTAGATTCCACGCCGCCGGGCGCAAAGCCCTGACTGATCATCTCGCCATCTTCATCGAATTGCGGCTCGTATTCGGCGACGCTGTAAAAGCTGCCGCCGGAAATTTCAATCACCTCATAGGAAATATCGCCGCATTTCATCAATATACCGGAATTTTTGCAGACCCGATCTTCAAAGGCGGTCAGCGGATCGCCGGTTTTTTGCGCTTCGCCCGTGCGGATAACACGGGCGGAATCCTGCGCCGCGCCTTCCAGAGCCATGCCTGCGGCAAAAAACAGGCACATTTCAAGAATGCCGATAATCACAATAAACAGCGGTACGGCAACCAGCGCAAACTCCACTGCAACGGCACCGTCATTGTTTTTCGTCAATATTTTAAGGTTCTTATACATCACGCCTGCGGAAAATATAAAAAACAACACAGATTATATTATAGCAGTATCAATTTAACCCTTTGATAAAAAAAGGATCATTGTCTTTCAAACACAGATAAAAT
>SKHU01000137.1 GCA_007116755.1 Alphaproteobacteria bacterium | reverse complement strand
CAGCGCACCGCCCGGCTGCCTTTCTGTCATGCGCAGCGTATAGGCGGCTTCATGCGGAGCGAGATAAACCGGCGCCGCCGCCGCCGATGCGGAGCCCAGCATCCATATTGCCGCCGCAACGGTGATTGCTGTTTTGGTATAAAAAAAATTCTTGACCGTGACTGTCAAACGCATCACCCTTTTCCTGAAAACCGTTTTTTGCCTCTTTGACAAGACTACACCATAAAGGGCGGCAGAAAAAAGGGAAAAGCAAAGGAGAGAGACATATGCGTATCGCGGTACTCGGAGCAACGGGACGGATGGGGCGTGCAATACTCCGTACGTTGCTGGAAAAAGACAAGGATTTGCTGGCCGGCGGGCATATCGGCATAGAAAAAGACAAAAACGGTGCCGATCTCGGTTTGCTGGCGGGGTGCGAGGCGGCGGGCATCACCGCCACCGACCGTATGCAGGTGCTGTTTGCCGATGCCGGAGCCGTTATTGATTTTACCTCCCCCGATTGCGTGGAAGAACACTGCCAGATGGCAAAAATGGGCAAAACCGCGCTGGTCGTCGGCACGACCGGTTTGACGGAAGAGCATTTCGGCATGTTGCGCGACACGGCCGAATCCGTGCCGGTTGTCTGGGCGTCGAATATGAGTCTGGGGGTCAATCTGCTCTGTTCGCTGGTGCGCAAGGCCGCCGAGGCGCTGGATGAAGATTATGATATCGAAATTTTTGAGGCGCATCACAAGCACAAAAAAGACGCGCCCTCGGGCACGGCGCTGACTCTGGCCGAATACGCGGCAAAAGGCCGCAGGATTGAAAACTATACGCCCGATTACGACATACGTGATGGCGTGCGTGAAAAGGGCGCAATCGGGTTTTCGGTGATGCGCGGCGGCGATATTGTCGGCGAGCATGATGTGGTTTTCGCCGCAGGGGGCGAGCGCCTGATCCTGAGCCATAAGGCAACCGACCGCATGATTTTCGCACGCGGCGCGGTGCGTGCAGCGCTGTGGTGCAAAGACCGCAAACCCGGCTTTTACACGATGCAGGATGTGCTGGGACTGAAATAAACTGCGTGCGTGCCTTTGGTTTAAAAGATTTTTAAACCGCAGAGGCGCAGAGGGCGCAGAGCCGATTGTGACATGGATGAAAAACGCACCTCTCCGTTTTTTGTCATGCCCGTGAAAACGGACATCTTATAACACCTCCGATACAGTGCTAAAAGATTCCCGCTTGCGCGGAAATGACAGCTTTTTTCTCTGCGTTCTCTGCGCCTCTTGCGGTTATTTTTGCTTGGAAATTCTTTCCAATAGGGATCTATTTTTAAAATCACCAAAATATACGTACGGCTTGGAATGACGGGAGATAGCACGAAAACAGCCGGATATTTTAAGGCGTTTTCGGCTTTTTGGTTTTGGTCTTCTGTGCCGCCGCTTTGCCGTTTTCCATTTTCTCCGCCTTCTCTGCCTTTGGTGCGTTTTTATCAAAATCTTTTTGCGCGGATTTTTCTGCTGTGCCGCTTTTTTCCGTTTTAACGGGAGCGACGGATGTATTTGTATGCGCTGCGGCGTTTGCGGGCTGTTTTTTGCTGCCGAAAATTTTATCCTTCACCGCTTTCAGCTTCTTGCCTGCGGCTTTCAGGCCGGTGACGGCCAGCGCATAGGGCGCGGTGACCAGAAACAATGTGCCCAGAACGATATATTCGCGGTTTTTATAGATTGAATTGGCGGCAAAAAATCCGGCTGCGCCCAGTGCTGCGCCGCCGATGAAACCGACAGCCGCTCCCGCTGCACCCAGCGCAACGGCTCCGGCTGTGGAGGAAAATACGCCGCCGAAAGCGCCAAGATAGCCGCCGCCTGCCGCGCCCAGAAACGGTGTGGCAACAGCCGCCCAGAACGTCGTGGCTTCAAAACCGCGGCGGAATTTGTCCTGCCGCGCGAATTTCTTTTTCCGGCGCAGCGCGTCGCGCGTTTTTTGTTGTTGGTCTTTGGCGGGTTTCGCAGCCATAGGGCGGCTCCTTGTTTGAATATTTAATGAAAGCGGGAGAAATATGCCACAGATAAAAAATTATGTCAAGTTTTCGGGGGTGCGGCTTCAAAATCCAGCAATGCTCGTTTGACCTCCGCGCCCCAGCCATAGCGGATGGCATTGCCGCTTTTATGTACGACACGGTGGCAGGGCACAATGACCGAAACGGGGTTTTTGCCGACAGCGCTGCCGACGGCACGCACGGCATCGGGGCAGTTGATTTTTTCGGCGATCTGCTGATAGGTGACGGTTTTTCCTTTGGGTATTTTCAGCAAAGCGCGCCAGACATTCTGCTGGAACGGCGTACCGTAAAGCCGGATGCGCGGCGGGTTGTCTCCGGTTTTCAGCCATGTTTTGACCGCGCCCAGCGCGGCGGCGGGGGCTTTTTCTATCTCCGCTTGCGGGAAATGCCGCTGCAGATGCCGCTGATCCTCCGTCAGGCCGAGGAAGCACAGCGTTCCTTCTGCAAAGCCCAGCAGGACGGAGCCGCTATAGCCGATTCCGTCTTTGGCGGCGATCTGCACAACGCCGTATTGCATGGCGCGGGGCTGTACTGTTTTGTCCAGATATGTGATATTTTCCTGCATATAGTCTTGTATAAAGGAAAATACGATGAAAAAAAAGCAGGTTGAAGAGTTTTTTGCGCGGCTGTCTGCAGCCAATCCCGAACCGAAGGGCGAGTTGAATTACGTCAATGACTATACGCTGCTGGTCGCGGTGGTGCTGTCGGCGCAGGCCACGGATACCGGCGTCAACAAAGCAACGGAAAAACTGTTTCAAATCGTGACAACACCGCAACAGATGCTGGAACTGGGGCTGGAGGGGCTGACAGAGCATATCAAATCTATCGGGCTTTATAACAGCAAGGCAAAAAATGTCATCGCCCTGTCGGAAATTCTGGTGCGGGAGCATGGCGGCAAAGTGCCCGAGACGCGCGAGGAACTGGTGAAACTGCCCGGCGTCGGGCGCAAGACGGCGAATGTGGTGCTGAATATCGCCTTCGGACAGCCGACGATCGCGGTGGATACGCATCTGTTCCGTCTGGGCAACCGCACGGGGCTGGCACCGGGCAAAACACCCGAAGAGGTCGAGCAAAAACTGCTGAAAACCGTACCGCCAAAATATCTGCGCCATGCGCATCACTGGCTGATTCTGCACGGGCGTTATGTCTGTAAGGCACGCAAACCCGACTGCCCCGCCTGCACTGTCAATGATTTATGCGGCTATAAAGACAAAACCGCCTGAACGGGCATTAGGTAGCGTACCCATAAAATAGTTTTCAACTCCAAAGGAATGTGATTCACTTGTTGTGTATGGATACAACAAGGAGGAAGTCTATGTCCCGTTTTGATTTAAGCGATTTTGAATGGCGT
>SKHU01000158.1 GCA_007116755.1 Alphaproteobacteria bacterium | reverse complement strand
GGCTGCCAATGGTCAACGAATCGCGCCGCATAATCGGGATGATCCAGCGGAATGAACTGGTGAAATGCGCCTTCGGGCAGCCGTTCTTCCATCAGCCGTGCCGAGGTCACCGTGCCGGAGGTCACCAGAATATGCGTCTTCGGAAACATGTCACGCAATTTGCCGATCAGCGCCTGCAGGGACAGCACCTCCCCGACCGACGCGCCGTGCAGCCAGATCAACTGCCCTTCGGGGCGCGCGCGCGAGGCTTCGCCGAAACGCTCGCCGATGCGGGTTTCGTCCTCTTTGCCTCTTTGCACGCGGCGTTTCAGATACCACGGAATAAAAGGCGATAATATGCGGGTTCCCGTGCGGTAAATCCTGTACATTATTTTTTCTTTTTCGCTGTTGTGCCAGATCGTGTTTTTCCGGAGCGTTCCCTGCCTGCCTCGGCGGTAAAGAACGCCGCCTCCAGCAGTTTTTTTGTGTAATCCTGCTCCGGATTTTCAAAAATTTTGTCGCGGCTGCCCCATTCGACAATTTTTCCGTTCTGCATCACCATGACATGATGCGACATGGCGCGCACCACTTTCAGATCATGACTGATAAATATATAGGACAGGTTGTGCTTGACCTGCAAATCCCGCAGCAAATCGACAATCTGCGCCTGAACCGACATATCCAGCGCCGAGGTCGGCTCGTCCAGCACGACAAGTTTCGGCTGCAAAATCATTGCCCGCGCAATCGCGATGCGCTGGCGCTGCCCGCCGGAAAATTCGTGCGGATAACGGAAACGCGTTTCCGGATCCAGCCCGACCTCTTTTAAAATCGCCACAACTTTTTCGTCGCGCTGCTCTGCCGTCATATTTTTCTGATGCACCAGCAGCCCTTCCTCGATAATACCGCGCACCGACAGGCGCGGCGACAGCGCCCCGTAAGGGTCCTGAAACACCAGTTGCATATCGGCACGCAGCGGGCGCAATTCGCGCTGGCTGAGATGCGTGATCTCTTTATCTTCAAAAACAATCTCGCCACGTGCCTGCACCAGCCGCAGCACAGCAAAACCCAAAGTCGATTTTCCTGATCCCGACTCGCCGACCACGCCCAGCGTCTGCCCCCGCCGCAGCTTCAGATCAATGCCGTCTACGGCACGCACATAATCGACCGTACGGCGCAAAAGCCCTTTTTTCACGGGGAAATGCACCTTCATCTCTTTCGCCGTCAGCAGAATTTTTGCCTTGTCGTTCAACGGCTGCGGCTTGCCTTTCGGTTCGGCGGAGAGCAGCGCGCGCGTATAGACATGCGTCGCCTTTGTAAAAATCTCCTTCACAGCGGCCTGTTCGACAATCTCGCCGCGATGCATGACGCAGACATGATCGGCCATTTTGCGCACGATGTTCAGATCGTGGGTGATCAGCAAAATCGCCATATTCAGCTCTTTCTGCAATTTCTGCAAAAGATCGAGAACCTGGAGCTGCACCGTCACATCCAGCGCCGTTGTCGGCTCGTCGGCGATCAGAATATCGGGATCGTTGGCCAGTGCCATGGCAATCATCACACGCTGGCGCTGCCCGCCGGAAAGTTCGTGCGGAAACGCGCCCAGACGTTCCTTCAGCATCGACAGCCCGACCATATCCAGCAGTTCCAGCACCCGCGCCCGCGCCTCGGCAGGCTGCATTTTCTTGTGCAGATAAAGCGGTTCGGCAATCTGCCTTTCAATCGTATGTAGCGGATTCAAGGCCGTCATCGGCTCCTGAAAAATCATCGAGATGCGGTTGCCGCGAATGGCGCGGAGCTCGTCCTTCGCCAATTTCATCACATCGTGCCCGTCAAAGCGGATTTCACCCGACGGGTGCCGCGCCATCGGATAGGGCAAAAGCTGCAGCACGGACAGCGCCGTCACGGATTTTCCCGATCCCGACTCGCCGACCAGCGCCGTGGTTTTTCCCTTTTCGACCGAAAAGGAAATTTTTTTCACCGCCTCCACATCCCCCTGATCGGGGACGGAAAACGTCACGGACAAATCTTTGACTTCCAAAAGCGCCATGACCTTACGTCTGCATCCCTTTCTGCTGTTCTATAAGCAATGCGGCGCTGTCTTCCTCCGCCCGCTGTTGCACGAAAATCTTGCGCGGATCAAAAGCGTCGCGTACCGCCTCTCCGACAAATGTAAGCAAACTCAGCATCACTGCCAATGATAAAAACGCCGTTATGCCCAGCCACGGCGCATGAAGATTGTTTTTGCCCTGCTGCAGCAACTCGCCCAGCGACGGCGAACCGGGCGGCAGACCGAAACCGAGAAAATCCAGACTGGTCAGCGTCGTGATCGCACCGGTCAGCACAAAAGGCATCAGGCTTAGCGTTGCGACCATCGCATTCGGCAGCCCGTGTTTGAGCATGATGACCGGTGTCGATACGCCCAGCGCCTGCGCCGCCTTGATATAATCGAGATTGCGGGTACGCAGAAACTCGGCACGCACGACATCAACCAGCGTCATCCATGAAAACAGCAACACCAGAAACAGCACGCTGAAAAATCCCGGCGTGATGACACTGGCCATGATAATCAGCAGGAACAGCACCGGCATACTCGACCATATCTCCATAAAGCGCTGCGTCAAAAGATCAAACCAGCCGCCGAAATAGCCCTGCATCGCCCCGGCCGTAATGCCGACCATACTGCCCAGCAGCGTCAGGCAGAGGCCGAACAGAACGGAAATGCGGAAACCGTAAATCAACCGTGCCGTCACGTCCCGCCCCTGATCATCCGTGCCCAGCCAATTCTCTTGCGAAGGCGGCGACGGCGCGGGAACATCAAGCTCATAATTGATTGTGCGGTAGGAATAGGGGATCAGCGGCCAGATCATCCAGCCTTTTTCCTCGATCAGCTCTTTAACAAACGGGTCGCGGTAATCGGCAGCGGTTTCAAATTCCCCGCCGAATTCCGTTTCGGCATAGGTTTTGAAGACCGGCATGTAAAACGCGCCGTCATAACGGATCAAAAGCGGCTTGTCATTGGCCAGAAATTCCGCAAACAGGCTGAGAAACAGCAGCACCAGAAAAATCCACAGCGACCAGAAGCCGCGGCGGTTGCGGCGAAACTGGTACAGGCGGCGGCGGGCAATCGGCGATATAATCATATCTTCAGCGCGCCTCCACCGCTTCAAAATCGATGCGCGGATCAATCCATGTCAGTGTCAGATCGCTGATCAGCTTGATCACCAGCCCCAGCAGCGTAAAAATATACAGCGTACCGAACATCACGGGATAATCGCGGTTCAGCGCCGATTCAAACCCCAGCAGCCCCAGACCGTCCAGCGAGAAAATCGTTTCGATCAGCAGCGATCCCGTCAGAAAAATGCTCATCAGCGCCGCCGGAAATCCTGCAACGACGATCAGCATCGCGTTGCG
>SKHU01000019.1 GCA_007116755.1 Alphaproteobacteria bacterium | reverse complement strand
TTCGGCCGCTTTTTTCAGCCACACAGCACAAACCGCAAACGGGTCAAGCCTGCCGCCGTCTTCCCCGAAAAGTTTTTCTTCCATTTCCCCGCCTGTTCTTATAATCTCTTGCGCAATCGGCCCCAGTTTAATACTATGGGGGCGGATTTGTCTTGAAAAAAATACTGGAAAATAGAGGTATGAAGCAGATGAAAAAAATCTTTATGACATTGGCCGTCGTGGCCACGCTGTCGCTTGCAACAGCAGGCTGTGCAGACGGGCAGTGGTCAGCCGGACAGAAACAGACGGTCGGCACGGTCGGCGGCGCGGTTGTCGGCGGGGTTCTGGCCTCGAATATCGGCGGCGGCAAGGGCCAGCTCTGGGCGACCGGTGCGGGAACGCTGCTGGGCGCGTTTATCGGCAGCGAGATCGGGAAATCTCTGGATCGCGCCGATATGATGTATGCCAGCCGCGCGACGGAACAGGCCTATACCGCGCCGATCGGCGAGCGTATTGACTGGAAAAATCCGGAAAGCGGCAATTACGGCCATATCACCCCCGTACGTGAAGGCCACACGCAAGGCGGCGAATATTGCCGCCAGTACCAGCAGACCATCGTTGTGGACGGTCAAGCCGAAACGGCTTACGGCACGGCCTGCAAACAGCCCGACGGCACATGGGTTCTGGTCAACTGACCCTTGAAAAGATAAAACAAACGACACTGCAAAAGCGCCGGAATTTTTTTCCGGCGTTTTTCTTTGCCCTGATTTTCTTTGCCCTCAATTTTCTTTGATTGCATGGCGGCGGTGTTTTGCGGCATAATCAAACAGGGGAGATAACAAGATCAATGAGCGCAAAATCCGCACGGAAAACACCCATGAATGATGACGAGGTTCTGGCCTATCTGAAGGCGCATCCCGATTTTTTTATCCGGCACGGCGATATTCTCGACCATCTGGAGATTCCCGGCGCGGTGAAAACCGAAGGCGTGGCCGATTTTCAAAAATTCATGCTGGACAAGCTGAAAAAAGACCGCGACCGCGCCTTAAGCGTGCAGAAAGAACTGATCAACGTCACCCGCAGTAATCTGGATATTTACGACCGCGTACAGGCCGCGGTACTGAGCGCTTTGGAGGCGCGCAGTTTCGAGGAATTTATCGAGATCGTCACCCATGATTTTGCGGTGATTATGGATGTGGATGTGGTCTCTCTTGTCATTGAGGCGAACGAGCCCGGCATTCATAACGTGCATCTCAAAGGTGTGCGCGTCGTCTCGCCCGGCACGCTGGAAAAATGGCTGCGCGACGGTGACGGTCTTTTGCAGGGGCATATCCGCGGGGCGGAGGAGATTTTCGGCCCCGCCGCAGGGCTGGTGCATTCGCAGGCGCTGATCAAAATGCAGGTCGGCATCGGCACGCCGCTGGGCATCATCGCTTTCGGATCGCGCAATCCCGATATGTTTCATCATGATCAGGCGATCGACCATGTCGGCTTTCTGGCTGAAGTCGTAGAAAGGTGTATCCGCCTATGGCTGAAAATTCCGGTGTAACAAAACCGCCCGAGGCTTTTTATAAAGGCGTGGCAAGCCTTGCCGCCGCCGATCTTCAGGAACAGATTTTAAGGTGGCGGCAATATCTTGAATCGGAAAAGCGGATGTCCGTGCATACGCTGCGCGCCTATTTCAAGGATTTGAAAAATTTTCTGGACTTTCTGGTGCGGCATCGTGGCTGTCCGCCGTCGCTGGATATGATCGGCGATCTGAAAATCACCGATTTCCGTTCGTTTCTGGCGAAAATGACAATGGCGGGCGCCTCAGCCGCGACCCGCGCAAGGGCGCTGGCCTGTATCCGCAGTTTTTTCCGCTGGCTGGACAAAAACGGCACGGTGCATAACCCTGCGATTCAATATCTGCGCACACCGAAAAAACCGCAAAAGCTGGCGCGCACATTGTCGCAGAATCAGGCGAAAGCGGCGATGGACGGTGCAGACAGCCTGATCAAACCGGAGGATGACTGGCTGAAAGCCCGCGACAAGGCACTGCTCTTCCTGCTCTACGGGACGGGGCTGCGCGTGGCCGAAGCCGCCGATGTTAATGCGGGCGATATTCCGCCCTTTGACTCAGCGCAAAAACATGCGGCGCTGCGCGTCACCGGAAAAGGCGGGCGGCAGCGCGATGTGCCGGTTATTCCCGTGGTCTGGCAGGCTTTGCAGCACTATCGCAATATCTGCCCGTTTTTATGCGGCGCGGAAAAACACGACCCGTTTTTCTACGGCGCACGCGGCGGGCGGCTGCATCCCGGCGTGGTGCGCGACCGCATGAAACTGCTGCGCCGCCAGCTCGGCCTGCCCGAACATATGACCCCGCACAGCCTGCGCCACAGCTTTGCAACGCATCTGCTGGAGGAAGGCGCAAATCTGCGCGTGATACAGGAGCTGCTCGGCCATGCCTCGCTGAAAACAACGCAGCGTTATACGGAACTCAGCGATGAAGCGCTTTTGAAAGTCTATCAAAACTGCCACCCCCGCGCCCGCCTCGACTCTTCGGAGTAGCGTATTTTCCATAAAATATGCTATAATAAAAGAGAGGCGAGGACGGAGGCAATTTTTATTATGACAGGGCGCGATTTAATGTGCAGCGGGAACATTCTGCCGACACATGCCGACATTTTTATACCTATTTTGTTTTTGGTTTACGGCTTGCGGTTTTGCCTGCATTTGTCCCTGTATTTTTTGCAGCGTTTTGTGTTGCGGAGGCAAAGCGTATCAAATTACCGGCTGGAACAGGCCCAATCCTGTCTGGTCGGGATATTTTTCTGTGCGCTTATGTCCCTGCTCGGGGGCGGAACGCTCTGTGACCCGTCTTACTCCGCGCGCAGGGAGCTTGTCTCTTACTACTTCATAGCCTATTTCCTGGTGATTCTGGCGTTTTTTGTACGGCAGTGGCAAAAGGACGCATGGTCGGAACATGTGCGCACATGGGCGCTGGCGCTGTGTATATTATGTTTGTTTCTGGTCGCTTTTGAGAGTTTTGTGTTTGCACTGCCGCTTCTGGCACCCGCAATAATTATATGGTGGCCGCTACGCCGGAAAAAGAACAAAGCGGATATGACAGGGGGAACCGCATATGGGGGATCATAGGCTGGAAATGGATTTTTCAGCAGAGACAACCCCAATAGCCTGTAGCGGATGCCGTTTAGCAATGCCGCATGAGTTTTTGCTTCTTTTTCTGATTTCGGCCTATTTTTTGCGGGGATCGGTGCATTTATTTATGTATTTGCGGGGTAAAAAAGATGCCCGGCGGAAAAAATGCATGAAATCCTGTCTGGCCGGTGTTTTTTCTGTGCTCTTATGATCCTGTTTGGAGGTGGATCGCTCTGTGATCCGTCTTTATCCGTGCGCAGGATGATTGTCTTTGTATATGT
>SKHU01000051.1 GCA_007116755.1 Alphaproteobacteria bacterium | reverse complement strand
GCGCGCGCTTTTTAATTTGACATTGTAATCGTGATCCTCAATCGTCGGGCGCATTTTCAATTCTTTGAGCTGTATGATTTTCTGCTTTTTGCGTGCGGCATTGGCTTTTTTCTGCTGTTCATAGCGGAATTTGCCGTAATCGATCATTTTGCAGACAGGCGGATTGGCGTTCGGGGACACTTCCAGCAGGTCAAGTCCGGCTGCTGCTGCTTTTTCCAGCGCGTCGCTCAAGGGGACGACACCAAGCATTTCACCGTCTTCTGCAACCAGCCGTACTTCATCGGCTGTAATCTGGTTATTGACGCGCGGACCCTCGGGGCCCTTATTGTGCTGTTGGTAGGCTATAGCTGTATCTCCTTATACTGTTTGAACATATGCAAACACCGTGTATGACCGCGTTTCCGCGAATCATTGCACAGGGTATGCGGGGAAAGAATACTTATGTTATACATCTTTTTCAAGGGGGGAGCGTGTTTCGCGCCACAGCAGATCAAGCGTTTCGTCAAAAGATAATATCTGCTGCCGCTCTTCTCCGAGGCTGCGGATGGCGGCCTTGCGTTCCGTTGCTTCGCGTGCTCCGACGACCAGAATGCGCTGCACTTTCGCCACGCTGTGCTCGCGGATTTTGCGGTTGATTTTCTCGTTGCGCAGGTCGATTTCAACGCGCAGCCCTTTTGCTTTCAGTGCTGCGTGCAATTCTTTGGCGTAATCGTCGGCTTCGCTGGTGATGGTGGCGACGACCGCCTGAACCGGCGCAAGCCAGAGCGGGAATTTTCCGGCATAGTTTTCGATCAGCAGGCCAAGGAATCTTTCAAACGAGCCGAATACGGCGCGGTGAATCATAACGGGATGGTGTTTTTCACCGTCCTGACCGATATAATGTGCTCCCAGACGTTCCGGCATCACAAAGTCAAGCTGCATGGTGCCGCACTGCCACAAGCGGCCGATCGCATCTTTCAGGTGGAATTCGTATTTCGGTCCGTAAAAAGCGCCTTCGCCTTCGACGATATCATAGGCGATTCCCAGCTCATTCAAGGCGTCTTTCAAATAAGCTTCCGCCTTGTCCCATGTTTCATCGGAGCCCGCGCGTACCTCCGGACGGGTTGCGATTTTGACGATGATATCTTCAAACCCGAAATCTTTATAGGTTTTGAAAAACATTTCGCAGAATTTTCGGCTTTCCTCCGTAATCTGGTCTTCGCGGCAGAAGACATGTGCATCATCCTGAGTCAGCTGGCGTACGCGCAGGATGCCGTGCAATGCGCCATGCGCCTCGTTGCGGTGGCAGCATCCGAATTCCGACATGCGGATCGGCAGATCGCGGTAGGATTTGATCCCCTGTTTGAAAATCTGGATATGCGCGGGGCAGTTCATCGGTTTCAGCGCCATGAATTTTTCAGGTTCTTCGGAGAAAATCGGTTCGCCTTCTTCGGTATTCGGCACGACATCGGGAACAATGAACATATTTTCGCGGAATTTCGACCAGTGGCCGGATTGCTCCCAAAGTTTGCTGTCCAGAAGTTGCGGCGTTTTGACCTCTTTATAGCCGAATTCGTCCTGACGGGCGCGGATATATTTTTCAAGCTCTTTCCAGATCGCATAGCCTTTGGGATGCCAGAAAACACTGCCCATCGCCTCTTCCTGCAGATGAAAAAGCTCCATCTCGCGGCCGATTTTTCTGTGGTCACGCTTTTCCGCTTCCTCCAGCATGGTCAGATAGGCTTTCAGCTCTTTGTCATTCCGCCATGCGGTGCCGTAAATCCGGTGCAGCATTTCGCGGCTGCTGTCGCCGCGCCAATAGGCGCCGGCCACGGTCGTCAGTTTGAAGGCCGTGCCGATTTTTCCGGTCGAGGGCAGATGCGGACCGCGGCACAGATCATGCCATTTTCCCTGCCGATAGATGCTGATTTCTTCTTTTTCGGGCAGATCGCGGATCAACTCGGCCTTATATGTCTCGCCGATGCTCTCGAAATGTTTGATGGCCTCGTTACGATCCCAGACCTCGCGCACAAAATTTTCGTCACGTGCGATAATCTCGCGCATTTTCTTTTCAATCGTTTCAAGGTCTTCAGTTGAAAACGGCTCGTCGCGGGCGAAATCGTAGTAAAACCCGTTTTCGATCGCGGGGCCGATTGTGACCTGCGTGCCCGGAAACAGTTCCTGCACGGCCTCGGCCATGACATGGGCGGTGTCGTGGCGGATCAGCTCCAGCGCTTCTTCGCTCTCGCGGGTAATGATGGCAACGGAGGCATCCGCTTTGATTTCACGTTCAAGGTCGATCACCTCGCCGTCACGCATGACGGCCAGTGCGGCCTTGGCCAGACCCGGGCCGATTGCTTCGGCAACGGTGCGTCCGGTCACGGGGGCATCGAGCTGCAGCTTTTTGCCGTCGGGCAGCGTGATTGTAATCATTTTCCCGTCCGTTTTCTTTTCGGCGTTTTCCTGCGGTTGCGGAGGCATTCTTCTTTATCCGTTCACATATTCAGATTCAACAAAAAAACAGAGTAACACGGCAAAAGCCCGAAATCACGCGAAAAATATATATGTCTTCCGGCGCAGTAAAAATATTTTATTGACATAATCATTGGGTTATTGTAACGTTCTTGAACATTATAGACATGCAGATAGATATACATCCGAAGGAGAAGAAAATCATGGGTCATCAGGCAACAGTTATTATTCATCTCGACGCGCTCGACACGATTGCACAGGATAAGGATTTCGGCAAAAAACTTGCCGATGCCGTTTTAGAAAAAGCCAACCGTGCGCCGCAGAGTGATCAGACGGTGACGTTTAACACAGCATCCGAGCGCTGTTCGGAAAATGCGGGCGTTGTTGTCGAAGTGCATCATGCAGGTCACAATGTCGTGGTCGAGGCGGGCGGCAATACCGGACGCATTCTGCGCCCGAAATGCAAAAACTTCGGTAAATGCGGGAAATAGAGGTTGTTTAGCGGTTTTTTCTGTCCTGCCGCTTCATATGCTCTTCAAAAACATCGATGGCATGCTGGAACTGGTGGGCAAAAATCTGTCCGCCGGCCAGTTCCATGACGCGGGAACGGAATTCGGAATCCAGCAAACAGGTGACTTCCGTTTCATTTTCGGAAATTTCCTGAAAACGCCATTTTGCGTAGAGTTTTTTGAACGGGCCGCTGGTACCGTTCACCTCGATTGCGTCATAGGGCATCGGCGTAATCACGCATGTATAGGAAAAAGATAACGGGCCGACTCCCACGGAAACGCGGGCGGTCACGGTGGTCGGGCTGCGGTCGCGGATTTTCAGGGATTTAATGAAGGGCAGCACATCAGGGTATTTCTCGACGTCCATCATGACATCAAAAATGCGTTTTTGCCCGAAGGGCACAACGCGTCTGGCTTCGTGCTTAGGCATGCGCTTCGAGTAACTGCTTTTCGCGTGCGT
>SKHU01000120.1 GCA_007116755.1 Alphaproteobacteria bacterium | reverse complement strand
GGTTCACTATGGTGTTTTGTCTGGCTGGATTTGTATCTGACGATACTCAAGCCGCACCGCGGTCGCAGGCAGAGTATTTTTTCTGCCATCGCCAAAGAGCTTCTTTACCAGCTTTGGAAAGTCGCGGCTATGGCGATCCATATGAATCTTCTGACGGGAAGAGGCTGGAAGGAGACGCGGGATAACACCATCGGTATGTTAAAAGAAAACGGCTGGCAACTTTTCGGCATACGGCTTGGCTATTCTTTACTGAATTATCTGCTGCTTGCCGCCACAATCCTCTGTGTATACTTCACGGCGCATTGGTGGGGGCATTTGATTATATCCGAAAATACCGGGAAGTTATTCAGTATGGCGCATGGTCTGGCTTTTATCGGTGCGATTTACATGATCTGGCTGATGCTGGTCAATATTTTAACGCGCCCGGCCTATATGATCGCTATTAGCGACAGTTTTTCAGATTATGTCCTAAAAAAGGACGAGGATATTCTGCCGACTGAGCCCGCGCCTGTTTCGGCGGTTCCTTTTGTTATTTACGGCGTTTTTGCTTTGATTATGCTGTTGTTCGCGGCATCGGGCGGTGTCTTGAAATTTATGTTATGGCTGGGCGTTTGACAAATAATCGGCAAGGAGATAAAGAGAAAGAAATCTTTGTTTTAAAGGGTGGGGGAAAATGACCGGCACGGGAAATCATGTAAAAATAAAAATTCTTCTCTATGCTCTGACGCTTGTCAGCGTTGTGCTTCTGGTCTTTTTACTCACGCAAATCCAGCAGTCACGGAATAATTCCCCTTCTGTTGTTTTTGAAAAGGGGAGGCAGGATGACGGTTTGCGCGTTGCCATAAATCCGGGAGATGCGTTCGGCGGCGATTTCACCATGATTGATCATACAGGCCGCGAAGTAACGCAGGACAGCTGGCCGGACAATTACAGGCTGATGTTCTTTGGCTTCAGCCATTGTCCGGATATCTGCATTGCCGCGTTGATCAAAATCGAAGACGTTCTTGAAAAAATGCAGGAAAAGCAAGCGGCAGAGATCACGCCGATCTTTATCACAGCTGACCCGGAGCGGGATACTCCGGAGGTCATCACCGGATTTCTTTCCGATTTCGATCCTGCTTTTGTCGGCCTGACCGGCAATCGCGAACAGGTCGATCATATCATCGGTCTGTTCAGGGTCTATGCCCGCCGTGCCGATCCTCCCGATTCCGAAAGCACGGAAAATTACCTGATCGATCATTCCGCCTATATCTATTTCCTTGCGCCAGACGGCAAGGCTCTGGCGATTTTTCGAGAAAGCGACCGTGCGGAAGATATGGCCCATGACCTTGATACGCTGATCAAGCGGCACGGCAGTTGACAGAAAAACCTTGAAAATATATGTGAAATACCTTATCCTGTAAGGGCATCATGTTTTTTGGGGTCGTCTGAACAGGAAGTCTAATGGACGGAAATAATAGGGTGAAAAATAGCGGTATGCTGACGGAGGAGGAACGCGCGGCGTTTAAACCTGTTCCGGCGGCCTATACCGATCTGGATGACCCGTTCCATATGCGCATGCATATGCCGCTGATTGCCGAGGCGCTTGAAAAGATGCGCAGCCACAGCCCGCTTGGCGCAAAGCTTTATGACTGGGCAAAGCAAAGGCGTATCAAATTCCGTTATGACGAGTCCTATGCGCTGGCCAGCTATTCCGACGATGAGCGCATGGTACGTGTCAATCCGAAAGCGGCTGCGCTGAATACAATGATTTATCTGGTCGCGCACGAGCTGATGCACGGGGTTCAGTTTGAAAACAGTGCCGGAGATTTCAACCCGCGCTGGGATATACGCAGCCTGATTAAACGTTCGATGTTTCTGGAGGCCGGAGCAGTCGCAGCACAGATGCGCGTTGCGTACGAGATGAAACTGAACGGCTATGACGGGGCCTGGAACGCTCTTCTGGATCCGTCCGAGATCAAGGATGAAAAGCTGCGTAGCCGTGCGCAATCCTATGTCTCTGTTGCCGCAGCGTTTGAGGAAGCTTATCAAAAATCAAAAACGGAAGGGCTGACGGATAAAGAAATGCTGGGCGCGGCCGCTGCTGCAGCCTATCAGGCGCGCTTGCAAAATCAGGAATTACGGGACCGGTACAATACAACGATGATATCGCGTTACTTCAATAATATTTCATATGCAGACACTGTTATGGAGGTTATGCGGGAGGACAAGGTGGTGCCCAGCACCCAAATTGCCAAAGATGAGTTTGTCGCCAATGCACAGGATATTACCGCGCCGCAAGGCGATGAGGATATATTCGGCAATAACGTGCTGCTGCGTCACGCGGCCGATTATCTGGATGCTTATCGTGATGTATTTTCCAAAGGCGGAGAATACTCCGATGCCAAAATCAATGCGATCAGAACAAAACTTGATGAAGACGGCAATCCGTTCGCCGGTATGGACTATGTTGTGCTGCTTTGGCGCGCACAGAAAAATGCGGGCGGAAAGCCTGTTTTTGAGTTGATGAAAGACGTTGCAGGCGTCACCGGAGACAATGCGGCACATCACGGCAGAGAGCCGCCGCGCCGATCACCGCAAAGCCCCTGACGGTATAACTCATTATCCGTTAACTGTTCGTCCGCAAGATAAGGTGATCAACCAGACGCAGCACTTGCGCGATTTCCTGTTTCAGTTTGCGCAGGTTTTCCATGTTGACAGCACGGATGCTGATATTGGCAGGCTCAAACATATTTTTCCGGGACGGGATCATGATCAGCAAATTGTTGTCGAAATAGGCAAGGGAGATTCCGTCCGTGGCGTAAATATCATTCAGCGCCCTGATACGCTCGATCATGACGGGGTCGATCAGATAGCGCGCTTCGACCTGATCGTTTGTATAGGCATCATAGCGCTTTTCAAATTCCGGATCGACAAGTCCGGCCTTGCGCAATCCGGTTTTTCTTTCCTTGATCCATTCAAAAAAACGCGTTTTATTGCGCACAACAATCGTATGTCCGTGAAAACGGCGGCCGTGCAGATCGATCAACACGGTCAGCCCCTGAAAAACGGGACGGTATTCCGTCCGGTATTTGGTTTTACCCTTATAGCCTGTGACACGGACTTCGTATTGTTCTTCCAGTAAAATTTCGGCAAAACGGATGCCTGTGTCTTTATAGCGTCCTTCGAACATATCTTCCGAGGTATAACGGTCGTGTTCGGGAAGAATCAGGGAGGGTTCAATCTCGGAAATCGGTATTCTTCCATCTTCAAAATAGCGGAAATCTCCGAACAGGCCGGCAATCTGCGGCAGCACATCTTTTTTATAGTTTTTTTTGTAATGGCGTTGCGGTGCCGTCAACCAGAACAATACAGTCGCGGCGGCGGCAAATGTCAAAAGCGGAAGATTTACACCTGTTCTTTCCGTCAGAATTCCGAAATCTATTC
>SKHU01000187.1 GCA_007116755.1 Alphaproteobacteria bacterium | reverse complement strand
TTAAAAAAGCGAAAAAATCGGAAATCGAAAAAAGCGGTGAAGGCAGAGGCTCGAAAAAGCGGGAAAAAGCGGGACACGATACAATTAATTTGCTGAAAAAGCGGGACACAATACATTTTTCTACGGAATCCGCAATAGAAGCCGGATTGGCATAGGGAGTGCGTAGAATGTTTTCAGCTCTGCCTTTTAAGACCGGCGGCGGAGGAAATTGCGCAGCGCGGCGGATTTGTTGACCGGTTTTTCCGCATTTTCGGGCGGTGTTTCAGCCGTTGCGGGTTTGAACGGATTGCGTATTATTTTGATTTCGGGCGTTCCCTCCGTCAGATCGGACGGCAGGACATCACATATCGCTTTTTTGAACGCAGAGGTCAATAAATGCGGGTTTTCATACTCCGCATCGGATAATGAGCCGATACGGTTTTTCAAGGCTTCGGCCAGAGGCGAGTCGCCGGCCTGTTCGGCGGCGGCGGCGAACATTTCCGTTGTGGGGTAGATGGAATGCATATCACTGGGGCTGTGTTCCGCCAAAGAAAGCGCCGCATAAAATTCCTGCAAAAGTTCCGCATCGCAGTTCTGGATGCCGTCAATCAGTTCCGGGAAACCGTCATTGAGAATCGCGCCTTTTTCTTCCGGAGAAAGCGCGTCAAAATCCGTGACCAGCGTGGCGTAAATCTCTGCGACACTGTCCGCAGCATTCAGTTTTTCGTTAATCTCTGCAAGTTTCGGCGGCAAAGACGGGCGCGCATTCTGATTGAAATCCATGGCAGGACGATCCTTTGAAAACACCGACGATAAAATAAAAACAGGATTATGGATTAACATATAATAATGCAATGCGTCAATGCAAAAAAATCCGAGCGTGTTTTTATCTACGGGAAAGGCGCGGAGCTGCGCTGTGCAATGCGCAGCCGTGCGGAACGGGCGCGGGGGTTGGCGGCGGTTTCGTCTTTTTCGGGCGTGACGGGCTTGCGCATGTCCAGCCGCAGCGGGAAAGACTCTTCCGTTGCCTGTGCGGCGGCCTGTTCCGTTTTGGAATAGCGCGAGACATGCGTTTTGGGGGCGGAATGATCGCGGAAAAAGTTTTTGACAATCCGGTCTTCCAGCGAATGAAAGGTGACAACCGCCAGTATGCCGCCGGGTTTCAGCATCCGCGTTGCGGCGGCAAGGCCGCGTTCCAGCTCGCCCAGCTCGTCATTGACGGCAATGCGCAGCGCCTGAAAGCTGCGCGTGGCGGGGTCGATCCTGTCGGGGCGTTTTGGGGGCAGCGCGGTGCGGATAATTGCGGCAAGCTGTGCCGTGGTCGTGATTTTTTCCTCCTGACGTGCGGCGACGATTTTTTGGGCGATGCGGCGCGATTTGCGCTCTTCGCCGTATCGGTAGAGAATATCCGCCAGTTCCTCCTCCGGCAGTGTATTGACGAGATCGGCGGCGCTTTGGCCGCTTTCGGGATCCATACGCATATCCAGCGCGCCGTCCCTTTGAAAAGAAAAGCCGCGCTCCGCATCGTCGATCTGCATGGAAGATACGCCGATATCCAGCATCACGCCGTCAATTTTTCCGCGCATCTCCGGCAGAAGCGTGTCCATATCTCCGAAACAGCCCTGAACGGGTATCAGCCGCGATCCATAGTCTTTTGCCAGTATTTCCGCGGTTTTGATTGCGGAGGGGTCGCGGTCGATGGTGTAAAGAACCGAATCCGGTGCGGCCTCCAGCACGGCGCGGCTGTAGCCGCCCGCGCCGAATGTGCCGTCGATATAAACGCCCGAGGGCTGCGGGGCAAGCGCGGCCAGTACCTCGCGGAGCAGGACGGGAATATGCGGTGTGTCGGTCGGGATCATCAATCGGTTTTATGTTTTGTTCGGCGGTACGGTCAGTTCCTTATCCTGAACGTTTTGCCGTGCGGCGGCAAGGCGTTTTTCCAGCGCTTCGGGCTGCCAGATCTGGAATTTGCGTCCCATACCGACAAAGGCGGCTTTGTCGGCCATGCCGCAGAATGCGCGCAAATCCTCCGGCAGCACGATGCGTCCGTCGCCGTCAAAGGGAAGCTGGCGCGATTCCGCAAAAATGACAGTGGCCAGATCGTCCTGCGTGTCGGAAAACAGATCAAAATGATCCAGACGCGTGGCGATTTCGGCCATATCCTCCATGCCGAATCCTTCCAGCGCGGAATGGCTGCGGGATTTGAACACGACGATGCCCTGAAACGGATTGGCCGCCAGCGCGGCACGGAAAGTTGCCGGCACGGATACGCGTCCCTTGCCGTCAATCTTGTTGATATATGTGGACAAAAATAAAGCCATTTTTTGCCCGTCCCGTCCTTTCCGTCAGCGGTTGGATCACAGAAAACAGGCCGCTGCCCTTTTGCGCAAGGGTGACGGCCTGATTTCCTAAAAACTGTCTCCAAACAGTGTATCTTCGCTTTTTTTGCGCCGGATTTTTTCCGGCTTTATCTGTCTGCCCTGATCGTCATTTGTTTTTGTCTCTTCAAATAAAACAATTACGTCTTAAAGCGGCATTCAACCTCACTTCGCCCCGCATTTTATTTTTTTATGATTCGGGTGCGATGAAATGGTACTTCATGGTATATCATGGGAATTCATGGTAACGCAAGGGTTAAATTTGGGTTAACGCGGATTTTTTCTCTCCGGCGGGGAAAAGACGGCGGGGGATTTGTTCTTGCGTTCGGGGGAGGAATACGGTAAAACATGGCGCGTTAGGCGGAAAACGTCGCGAAAAAACGCCTTTTAAAAACAGTCAAATACGGGTTTTGAATAATGGAAGCAGTTTTACTGGTGATACATCTGATTGTTGCGCTGGCGATTATTATCTCGGTGCTGTTGCAGCGCGCGGAAGGCGGCGGGCTGGGCATCGGCGGCGGTGGCGGCGGTATGGGAAATTTCGCATCGCCGCGCTCGGCGGCCGGTGCTTTGACGCGTCTGACGACGTGGCTGGGCACGATTTTCTTTATCACCAGCATTACGCTGGCCATTCTGGCATCGCAAAGCAATAAAGGTAAAACCGGTACGATTCTGGATGCGCAAATTCCGTCCGCGCCGGTGGTGGCCGCACCGTCGGTTCCTTCTGATACGCCGGTACGGGAAGATGTGCCGGAGGAGGTTGAGGCGGAATAAACGCCTGACGGATTCGCGGGGGGAAGATCAAGAAAAAAAGACACAAAAGGGCGGTTGATGGCGGCAAGATATGTTTTCATTACAGGCGGTGTGGTGTCGTCACTCGGCAAGGGTATCGCCGCCGCCGCACTCGGAGCCTTGCTGCAGGCGCGCGGCTATAAGGTACGCATCCGCAAACTCGACCCCTATCTCAATATCGATCCCGGCACAATGAGTCCGTATCAGCACGGCGAGGTCTTCGTCACGGATGACGGGGCGGAAACCGATCTTGATCTCGGCCATTATGAACGTTTTACCGGCGTTTCCGCACATCAGAACGACAATGTCACGGCAGGGCGCATCTATTCACGGGTTCTCAGGAAAGAGCGGCGCGGCGATTATCTCGGCGCGACCATTCAGGTGATTCCCCACGTTACCAATGAAATCAAGGAATTTATCGCCGCCGGTCAGGAGGATGAAGATTTTATTATCTGCGAGATCGGCGGAACGGTCGGCGATATTGAAGGTCTTCCGTTTCTGGAGGCGATCCGGCAATTCGGCAACGAGATCGGCACGCAGCGCGCCTTGTTCGTGCATGTGACGCTTCTGCCTTATATTCCGGCGGCGGGCGAGCTTAAAACAAAGCCGACGCAGCATTCGGTCAAGGAATTGTTGTCCGTCGGAATTCAGCCCGCTTTGCTGCTGTGCCGTGCCGATCGTCCGATTCCCGAAGACGAGCGCCGCAAAATCGCGCTGTTTTGCAATGTGCAGGAAAAACGCGTTATTCCGGCGCTGGATGTCAAAAATATTTATGAAGTGCCGCTCAGCTATCATGCCGAGGGGTTGGACAGCCAGGTGCTGGATTATTTCGGCATCGCGGTCGGGGAGGCGGATCTGTCCGTCTGGCAGAATATCCTCAATACCGTCAACAGTCCCGAAGGCCGCGTGACTGTCGGCGTTGTCGGCAAATATACCGAATTGCCCGACAGCTATAAATCGCTGGCCGAGGCGCTGGATCACGGCGGCATTGCCAATAAGGTTGCGGTCGATCTGCAATTTATTGATGCGGCAGGGCTGGAGGAAAAAAGCGATGCGGAAATCGCGGCGCTGTTCTCGCCCCTGCATGCGATACTGGTGCCGGGCGGTTTCGGCGACCGCGGCACGGAAGGGAAAATCGCAGCGGTGCGTTTTGCGCGGGAGCGGAAAATCCCCTATTTCGGTATCTGTCTGGGGATGCAACTGGCGGTGATTGAAGCGGCGCGCAATCTCGCCGGTCTTGACGGGGCGGGATCAACGGAATTCGGTGATTGCGCCGTCCCCGTTGTCGGGCTTCTGACGGAATGGATCAAGGATGACGGCGCAAAAGAGCAGCGCGGTGAAGAGGATGACAAGGGCGGCACAATGCGGCTTGGCGCATATCAGACGCAGCTTGCGCCGGAATCCCTGCTTTCGGAGATTTACGGCGGCACGGAAATTTCCGAGCGCCACCGCCACCGTTATGAAGTCAATACGACCTATCGCGCAAAGCTGGAAGAAGCAGGGCTGATATTCAGCGGCATGTCGCCTGACGGCGTATTGCCCGAAACCGTCGAGCGCAGTGAC
Organism: Alphaproteobacteria bacterium; assembly: GCA_007116755.1. Classification (GTDB taxonomy): domain Bacteria; phylum Pseudomonadota; class Alphaproteobacteria; order Micavibrionales; family CSBR16-224; genus CSBR16-224. The sequence continues at coordinate 7,913 of SKHU01000187.1, read as the reverse complement.
CATCCGTGGTTTGTCGGTGTGCAGTTTCACCCCGAGTTGAAATCGCGGCCGTTTGCGCCGCACCCGCTGTTTGTTTCTTTTATCGGTGCCGCGGTCAGGCAATCGCGTCTGGTATAATGTTACATACGACAATTCTATCGGCTTGATTTTGCAAGCCGACCATGGCACGATAAAGCCGCAGGATGAAACGAAAAAACGAAGCATTAAGATAAAACAAAGGTAATAGACCATGTATGAAGACAATAACTGGCAGGTTGTGCAAGGCACGGCAACGGAGCCGCTTTTGAAGAACATCAATCCGATCGCCGGCAAACACACCGCAAATCCGCAGACGGCAAAAGTGGAATGGCGGCAATTGCCGTTTTACAAATCCATCGGTCTTGTGCGCGTCAGTGATTCGAACTGGCCGCCGGGCGTCGGGCCGTTCTGGTTTCTGGCCAAGCAGGGGCAGATGTTCCATCTTGATGGCTCCAGTACGCCTATTCACGAAGCGAACGAGGCCGGTCCGGTCGAGGTAACGGAAGAAAACGTTCTGGATTATCTGCGGTTTTTCTGTTTTTTCGTGCATGGGGATGAAGGGCCGTTCCTGATCGTCGAAAATTTTGAGGATGATGCCCTTGATCATGCAAAAATGGACGATGCGATGAAAAAAGTGCTGGAGGGGTCGCTTCAACCTGCAGCCTATGAAGGCAAAAACGAAAAAGGCGAATTGCAGGCCAGCGGTATGGTTCTGTATGGCGATGCGCTGTTTGCGGCGCGGTTCTCCATGACGGAAAACGGGCTGATCGAAATGGTCGATGACGAGCCGATTGCAGGCGATCTGCCGGTAACAGGAAAACGTCCTGCAACAGGGTAAACGGGACAGTGCCGCAATACCGGCAAAAAAATGCACGCTTTAATAAAAGCGGAAAAATTCAATATATATTAATGGATTAATCTGCGTCCGGCGATTGTCAGACAACAACGGATTGTTGCGCAACCGGTGAGGAAACAAGTCCGGCCGTACCGCCATCGGCGGATGATGAAGCCACAGGTGCGGAAGACGGGCTGCTTGTGCCTGTATTGATTTGCTCGGGAGCCGGAGCCTGGTTGACCTGGCTGTTTTGCGGTGCGGTTTGTCCCGTTTCATTAATACTGCCGGAAAGCACCTCGCGCTGCTGCTCCTGACGGGTTTCCAGTTGCGCCGCACGCTGGAACGCTTCAATCTGCCGTTCCGTCGGAAACTGGCGGAGAACTTCTCCCGTCTCGTGGGAGCGGAATTCCAGAATCGCCAGATCAAGCAAATTGTCGATTCGGATACGGGAAGAGATGAAATTTTCTGTGGCGGAACGTGTCTGTGATTCGGGCGCAGGCAACGGCTGCACATTGCTGCGCGCGCTCGTCTGGGGGATTGCCCCGCTGATGCCTGCGATTTCAGTCATAACATTCTGTCCTGTCAAACATTCTGTTTAAAAAACACTTCTACACTCTCAGTATATCAAAAACCGCCGCAAGAGTCAAATAGAACAGTGTTTTACGCGATATTCTACCAGCTATTATCTTAACAAAACGTAAAGAGAGGTCAAATAAAAAAAACGCCACGAATCAAGATTATGAAAATAATTATACGAAAAAGATTGACATTTCCGGATCATTTGCTATAAAGGCCGTGCTTCATTATATCAATTGAAATCAAAGGCGAGGATAGACAGACCATGTCGAAAAAAGATCTGAAAAAGGTTGAAAAAGAAACGGATGTACCGCATTCGGTTAATGATAATGACGGTGAAGAGCCGCAAACGCCTGTACGCGAAGTGACGGATTCTGATGATTTCGCCGGCGCAACGGCGGCCGAGCCGGAGGCACCGGCTGTTGCAGAGGAAGCGGATGCCGATGCCGATGCCGATGTTGATGCCGACGCACCCGCAAAAAAAGCCGGGCGCAAATCTCCGATACAGATTTACCGCGAGGAAACGGCGAAAACGCAGGCGGTCAAGGAACAGCTGGAGCCGGTTTACGAACAGGCGCATGAAACGGTCGAACAGAAAAAACAGGTATTGCCCGAAACGCTGGGCGAGTTGAAGACAAAGCTGGACGAGGAAGCGGCCGCCAAGCTGAAAGTTTCTCAGGAAAATGTTGATCGCCTCACCAATGCGGTGGATAACCGCTACAAACAGGTGCATTCGCTGGAAGCGCAGCTGAGACAGGCGCTGGAGAATTTGCAGGAAGAGAAAAAAGAGCTTTCCGGAGCAGAATCCGTCCTGCGCAGTGAAGCCGCCGAGGTGACAAAAGAAAACAACAACACCTACAGCACTCATGAAAAAGAATTGAAAGCCGATCTGAAAGCCGCGCAGGCGGAAGAGAAAGCCGCGAAAAAAGCGCTGAAAAGCGGTGTCCGTCAGGAACGCATGGCAACGCTGAAAAACACGGTCAAAGGTACGCTCTCCTATGCGTTCGGCCTTGTTGCAGCCGTGCCCGATGTTGTTGTCCGCGCAGCGCGCTCGGTTTACGGTGCGGCGGCAGAAACGCTGCAAACGTTTAACCGTGTGGCCAAACGTACGGTGAAAGAATATAAAAAACCGACATGGTTTACAAAATTGCGCAACTGACGCACGAAGAATTGAGAGGAAAGAGGCGGTTTTTTAACCGCCTCTTTCTTTTTGCATGCTTGATCTTTGCATGAAAAGTTTTTAAGATCGTCTTAACATCTTAAAGATTAAAGACAGAGAACACGTGAACAAGAAGGTTGGGTTGCCCTGATGAAAGAAACGGTATTGCCGGCGCTGAAACATCTTGAAAAGGCGGTAACGCTTTTGGAAAAGCGTCTTGAAAACCATGAAAAAACACTGGCTGCAACCAGAACCGAACCGGAGCTGTTCGGTTTTGCCAACGAAAACGACCGCCGTTTCAAAAAGGCGCTGGCCAGCAAGCTGGACAATACCATTGCCCGCATTGAAACCCTGTTATCCGAGGAGTAGAACACCGTGTCGGAAATTACCATCAGCATAAACGGACGCAGCTATGATATCGCCTGTGATGCGGGGCAGGAGGGGCGTATTCTTGATCTCGCCACCTATGTCGATCAGCGTATTCGGGAGATCGGCCGCTCCGGTGCCGCCTATAACGATTCCCATCTTATGGTGCTGGCTACGCTGGTACTGGCAAATGAAGTCATGGAAAGCCGTGGAAACGGTGAATTTTCCATCGAAACAGGAGACGGGGAAACGGACGGGGCGCAGACACAAACAGAGACGAACGGTGCCGATGAAGAAACCGCCCGGCAACTGGCTGCGGCCGAAGAAGCGCTGGAGCAGCTTGAAATCGAAAAACGTCAGGTGATGGCTGTTGTCAAGGAACTGACCGCCCGTGTCGAAGGTCTGAGCGCAAAAATCGAGGCGTTCGGCTGAAATTTAAACAATTCTATGCTATATTTGAATTTGGAATAACGTTATTCCTGATTTATGAGGGATCGCTGCGGGGTGCGTGCAGGTTTCTATATCGCAGAGGCCGACAAACATTCGCAAGGGAACTGCCTCTGTCCGGACCCTTGGTTCGGTTATGCGGTGCCCACCTGGTAAACCAGGGCCTTCGCGGATAAGAAAAGCCCACGGCTCGCGCGGCCCCCTCGCCATCTTTTGCACTTGCGGCAGCAATAAAGGCAGGCAAAGGCGGTTGTTCATAATAGCTGTCATGGTATTTTATTTTCGAGATCGGCCTTGTCATTCTGTTTTGAACATGGTTTACTTTATCTATTGCCGTTGATAACAATGAAGGATAAAACCGATGGAAGCCCAACAGCAAATGCCTGCCTCCGATAAAAAAAGCATCAGAGACGAATTTCTGGAAGAACGCCGCAAAATCTCCCCCGTTGTCGAACAGCATTACGCCGCCGAAATCGCAAGCAAAGTTATCAATAATTTTGATTTTAAAAACAAGGTTGTTGCCGGTTACTGGCCGGTGCATGGCGAGGCGGATATCCGCCCTGCACTGATGCATCTGTCTTCTGCAGGTCATATCTGTGCTTTGCCGGTGATTGCGCGTGAGGACGCGCCGCTGATTTTCCGTCGCTGGACAAGTACGGTGAAAATGGCGCAGGGGGCACACGGTATTCCCGTACCGGATAAAAACGATCCGGTTGCGGAGGTTGTTGACCCCGATATTCTGCTGGTGCCGCTGGTGGCCTATGACCGCCGCGGTATGCGGATCGGTTACGGCGCAGGCTATTATGATCGTACGATTGCCGATTTGCGCGCACGAAAAACCGTGCAGACGGTCGGGATTGCTTTCAGCGTTCAGAAATCCATGGAATTGCTGCCGGCCGAGTCGCACGATATGCCGTTGGATTACGTTGTCACTGAACGGATGATTGACCGTTTTTAGGTGATATTTTAAGGTGTTTTCATGACGATACGCTTTCTTTTTCTCGGCGATGTGGTCAGTTCGGCGGCGTTGCGCAAAATTCACGAACAGGTACCGAAATGGCGGCGGCAATGGGGGCTGGACTGCGTTGTTGTCAACGGGGAAAACGCCGTTTACGGGCGCGGTATCACGCCCGAGGTTTGCACGGATCTTTATGCCGCGGGCGTTGATTGCATCACCACCGGCAATCATGTCTGGGACCAGCGCGAGATTATTCCGCATATCGGCAAAGATGACCGTCTGTTGCGGCCGCTGAATTTCCCCGACACCATGCCAGGCAGCGGCAGCGTTTTGCTGCGTACGGAATCCGGCGCAAAAATTCTGGTGGTGAATATTATTCTGCGCCTGTTCATGCACGATATGGTGGATGATCCGTTTACTGTGATGCAAAATCTTTTGCAGAAATATAAAATGGGACGGGATGTGCAGGCGATTACTGTGGATGTGCACGGCGAGGCAACCAGCGAGATGCAAAGTTTCGGGCACCATTTCGACGGGCGGGTTTCTGTTGTCGTCGGTACGCATACGCATGTGCCGACATCGGATTACCAGATTCTTCCGGGCGGCACGGCGTTTCAGACCGATGCGGGCATGTGCGGCTGCTATGACAGTGTTCTCGGATTCCAGAAAGAAGGTGCGATCAACCGCTTCCGGCATAAAGTGCCGCGGCCGCCGATGGATCCGGACGAGCGCGAAGATGTCACGCTGTCCGGACTGTTTGTCGAGATTGATGAGAAAACCGGTCTGGCCGTTCGTGTCGAGCAGGTTTTGTCGGGCGGCGTTTTAAGGCAGTCGGTGCCGCAGATCGCGGCGGATGCGGCATAGGGATTATGAAAGCCAATTGAAGATCGGCAGGGGCATATGGATAAGGAAAAGCTAAAAAATACGGCAAAGAAATTTGCGCTGTATTTTGCATTGCCGGCGTTTCTGTTGTTTGTGATTATTACTGCTGTCGGCCACTTCTATATCATGCCTCGTTATGCCCATATATTGTTGGATGAGCATTGCGAGATTGATCCGGAGGCCTTTCCGCTTTATCAGGCCGGATCACTGCCAGGAACACCGCGGGAAATCTACGTTGACTCAAAAACCCTGACCGCGCCGGAAAACCGGATCATTGTTGTGGATCGCAACGGGTCGGAAATGGCGGTGTTGCTGGTGGAAATTGCCGATACGGATGAAAAACGCCAGACAGGGCTGATGCATCGCCACAGGCTTGATGAACGATCGGGTATGCTTTTTGTGCTTGAGGAGGTTAGACATACGTCGTTCTGGATGAAGGATACGCATCTGCCGCTGGATATTATTTTCCTCAACCGCGACGGTACGGTGGCGCATCTGCATGAAAATGCGCGGCCACGTTCGCTGGCCTCTATTCCGTCAACCGTGCCGGTCTGGGCGGTTCTGGAACTCAATGCGGGCGAGGCACGGATGCTTGATCTTGTGCCGGGCGGCGCACGGCTGTTGCATCCCGAATTTGATGCCGACGACTGAGTGTCTGAATAAAATCAGTGCTTGGGTTTGCGGCTTTTTTCGGCGCGGCGACGCAGGGCGTTTTGTGCGCCATAGCGCAAATCATCGGCTATGCCGGTTGCGCCAAGAAAACCGGCCAGACCCATTCCGATAATGAAAATTATAGTTGCGGCTTGCCCGCGATGGCTGGCCGTTTCGGCGTAAGACAGCATGGCATCGCGGATTTCGGCGGCTTGTGATTCGGCTGTCATGCCCGTGGCGGCTGCGCGGGCTTCATCAAGGATGCGCGAGCCGTTCGGCAGATTGAGATAATCCGTATTCTGCAGAGCCAGATTCTGCCGTATTGCCGCGTAATCACCCTCCGTCAGGCGAGTATCCGTTAAAATGCGGGTTTTGAAATCGCGTGTTTGCGTTTCCAGCTCCGCTTTCATACCGGTTTTGCGCTGCATGAATTCCAGAGCGGCGTCGGGCGATGTTTGATTGGCCGCAGCTTCGCGCAACACGGCAAGATTATTGTAAAGACTCATCAATTCACGGTTTTCCGCCGTATATTCGGCAACAGCCACCTGACTTTCCGGTGTTGTTGTTTGATCAAATTCATAAGACGGAATACCGGAGGCAATCGCAAATGCCAGCGCAACGGGTGCGGTAAAAAGCGTGCCGTAGGTCAATGCCCCGCCTTTTTTGCTTTCAATAAAATCCGCCAGTTTGCTTTCACTCATCTTCTGATTCCTTTTTCGTTTTTTAATGTCCGAATTTGTTGCGGCGACGCATGGCGCGCTGGTCCAGCCGGTCGGCGATGCGGTCGCGCTGTTTCTGTCCGTCTCTGGAAAAAGACATGGCCGGAGGAGCTATCAGCCCGAATATTGCGATGAGAAATCCAAAAATTACTTTCGGCATTAGAAGTCCGTCTTGTTTTTGCATGGATGTACGGATGGCGGCGACTTGTTCCTCTCCGGACAAATTTTGTGCCGTCATGCGTGATTCTTCGAGGGCTCGCGCTCCTGTCGGCAGGGAAACATAAGATGTGCGTCGATGGATATCGGCTTCATTCCGCAGGCGACTGTAATCTTTTTCGGTCAAGCGCGTGTCGGTCAGGATGCGTGCGGTAAAATCTGCACCCAACTCGGTCAGATGCAGCTTTTTATCGGCTTTGCGTTGTTGAAAGGCTATGACGTCTTCCGGTGTATTCTGTTGTTCCGAGGCGGCGCGCAAAGCCGAAATCGTATTGAACATACGCATCATCTCATGGTTTTCCGCCATATATTCGGCAACGGCTGTTTGGCTTTCCGGATTGGTTGAGGCGTCATATGACGGGATATAGGAAAAAAGCCCGAAACTGACCGATAGCGGCACGGCGGCCAGAATTGCGCTGCTGCTCCATGCTGATGACTTGCTTCTCAGATGTTTTGCCAGCAAGCTTTGTTTTGCCATGATTAACCCTTATTAAATGATCCCTGATTTATATGGATTATTATTAACATAATTACCGCATTATGTCAATAAAACGCAGGGAGAATTTAGAAATAATATTTTGAATTATGCGCTGTTGGGGGAGAGATAGCAGGGTGTGCAGCGGAACGGCGCCTGATCTTCGAATTCGACCAGCAAAATGGCGCTGCGCTGTTTGATTTTTGCAATAATTTCATTTGTGACATTCATAAAAATTGCATGATGTTCTTCCGTGCCGACAACAACGTTATTGCCGTCCTGCACGGCGAAGAGAAACGGTCCTTTTTCGCGGTTTTCATCCAGCGCGTGATGGCGCATCAGAAAAAACGCAATCGCATTGCGGTCGTTGGTGAATACTTCGTAATCCTCGACAATCGAATCTGCGGCACTCATACGTTTTTACCCTTTATTTCTGTTCGTTTTCGTCGAAATCCTGATCATCATCATAATCGTATTCATCATCGTCATATTCTTCATCATATTCTTCTTCATCATTTACTTCAACTGCGGGTGCGGATTGCTGTGCAGGAGCTGTAGCGGGTGCGGCCGCAGCTGCCGCGCGCGGCGGTTGCGCTGCGCCGCCGCGCCGT
>SKHU01000185.1 GCA_007116755.1 Alphaproteobacteria bacterium | reverse complement strand
TGTCTGATTTTATTAACGATTTTATATTAGGATAAATATTGCAGAAGGAGATTTGAAAAATGGGGGAAGAGCGCGACAATTTGATCCGGCAGACGGGCGGGAGGGTTTCGGCAAAAGATGATGCCCAGGCCTATCGCGAATATATGCGTCTGCGCGCAGAATCCGGCAATCTGCCGCCGCATATGCAAAAACTGATCAAACAGATGCAGACCGATGCCGATACGGCCGCTGACGCTGCCGATGCTGCCGCAGATAATGCCGCGCAGGAAACGGCCGCACCGCCGCGCGAAATTGATGTCAATGATGTGCTGTACCGCTCCCCCTACAAAGGCTGGCTGGTCGATCAGAATTATCTGCGCCAGACCGAAAACGCCGCCAAGGAAATCTGGACGATTATTCCGCTGCTGACTTTTGCCGTACAGCCGGATTCCGTACTTTTCCAAGGGGTGAATGCCGGAATCCAGCGCGGCTGCAAACACAAGATTTTTATGCCCGACACGCCGGAGGTGCATAAAAACATCGCCGAATACATCCGGCTGCACCGGCCGCTGCCCGGGCAGGTCGAATTCATTCTGATCCCCGATGACGAATATGTGTTTCATACGGTTTTGTCGCTGTACAATCCGCAATCCGACAACCCGACGGCCATCGAATATCTGCCGGCGGAACATCTGGCGACATGGGTGCGCATGGATGAGGATTATACGCGGCGCATTATCAACGCCGTAAAAATCGTGCTGCGCAAATTCCGCAATGACAGCTATATCCTGACAGAATCCATCCTGCGCCATATTCAGGACGATAAATAAGGAAAGACAAAGAAAAACCCCCGCAGCAAAACGCTGACGGGGGTTTTTGAAAACAGTGTTGAAAAATAGCGGTTATTTCGCGTCTTTTTCTTTATCTTTGTCTTCGTCTTTTTTCGCGGTTTTCTTGGCCGCCGGTTTTTTGGCCGCAGCTTTTTTCGCCGGTTTCTTTTCGGCTTTTTCTGCGTCCTTTTCCGTGTCCTTCTCCGCGTCTTTTTTCTTTGCGTCCTTTTTCTCCGCATCGGCTTCCGCGTCTTTATCCGCTTTTTTGGCGGTTTTCTTCGCGGGTGCTTTTGCGGCGGTTTTGGCTTTCTTCTCTTTTTCGTCGCTGCCCTGCTGCTGCAGAGCCGCGCCGAGAATGTCGCCTAAGGATGCACCGCTATCCGACGAGCCGTATTCGGCCATGGCATGTTTGTCCTCGTCGATCTCGTAAGCCTTGACCGAGAGTTGCAACTGCCGTGATCCGCGCTCGACCTTGGTGATTTTCGCATCGAGTTTTTCACCGACGGCAAAACGGTCGGGACGCTGTTCGGAACGTTCGCGCGACAGGTCGGCTTTGCGGATAAAGCCGCTGATCTGGCCTTCATTGACGGTGACGTTGATGCCGTCATTGCTGATTTCGGAAATCGTGCAGGTGACAACATCGCCTTTTTTCAGATCGCCGAGCGCATCGGTGAACGGATCGGCTTCAAGCTGCTTGATACCAAGCGAAACGCGTTCCTTATCCGCCTGCACTTCAAGGATTTTGACCTTGACCATCTGGCCTTTGGTGTAATCCTTCAGCGCCTCGTCGCCCTGTTTTTCCCAGGACAGATCAGACAGATGCACCATACCGTCGATATCTTCGTCAACACCGACGAACAGGCCGAATTCCGTGATGTTGCGGATTTCGCCTTCCAGAATATCGCCGGCCTTGTGGTTGTCGGCAAAGCTGAGCCACGGATTATCCGCACATTGCTTCAGACCGAGGCTGATGCGACGCTTGTCTTCGTCGATATCCAGAACCATGATCTCGACCTCTTGCGAGGTGGAGACGATTTTGCCCGGATGCACGTTCTTTTTCGTCCACGACATTTCGGAGACATGCACAAGACCTTCAACACCGTCTTCCAGTTCGACAAACGCGCCGTAATCGGTGATGTTGGTGATCGTGCCCTTGTATTTGTCGCCGATTTTGTAGCGGCCGGCCACATCATCCCACGGATCGCTCTGCAGCTGCTTCAGGCCGAGAGACACGCGCTGTGTTTCCTCGTTGAATTTGATGATCTGCACATCGATCGTCTGGCCGACAGACAGCATTTCCGTCGGGTGGTTGATGCGTTTCCACGACATGTCGGTGACATGCAGCAGACCGTCCACACCGCCCAGATCGATAAAGGCGCCGTAATCGGTGATGTTTTTGACAATCCCTTTCAAGACCTGACCTTCTTCCAGGTTGGAGATCAGCTCGCTGCGGGCTTCCTCGCGGCTTTCTTCCAGAACGGCGCGGCGCGAGACAACGATATTGCCGCGTGCGCGATCCATTTTCAAAATCTGGAAGGGTTGCGGTTCGTCGAACAGCGCCGACGTGTCGCGGATCGGGCGGATATCCACCTGCGATCCGGGCAGGAAGGCGACGGCACCGTTCAGATCGACCGTAAAGCCGCCCTTGACGCGGCCAAAGATCGTTCCCGTGACCTGTTCGCCGGCCTCGTAGAGTTTTTCCAATTCGCCCCATGCCTCTTCGCGGCGGGCTTTTTCACGGCTCAAAACCGTTTCGCCATTGCGGCTTTCCATGCGGTCGACATAAACTTCGATCATGTCACCGGCTTTGATTTCGGCGCGGCTTCCCGCGACACCGAATTCTTTCAGCGGAATGCGGCCTTCCGATTTCAGGCCGACATCAACTGTGACGGCATCGTCATCAACACTGACGACAACACCGTTGACCACCATTCCTTCAAAACTGTCCACTTCACCAAGCGTTTCAGCGAGCATTTTTTCAAAGCTTTCGCTTTCCCCTGTAATCTCTTTGACCGGGGTCCAGTCATTTTTGTATTTTAAGGCGTTTGCCATGATATAGTTATCCTCTTCTTCTCAAATCAAAATACGTTCCTTTTCGCGCGCGCTTGCCCCGCATGTTTTGATAAAAACGGCACGGAAAACGGCATATCGGAACGCCTGCAGGCGGTTTTATACCGCCTACAGCTGCTGTTTTAGGTATTTAACGGCAAAAGGTCAAGGTTTTTTTGGGCCTCAAGGCACGTGAAAACACGGTTTTTATACGGTTTTCAGCGATGTTCTCCCGGAACCAGCGGATCTTCATTGAAATCCGGCGCTTTCAGATCGGTTTCTATTGCCGCGGCATCGGCAGACATGACCTGCATCCACAGGATTTTATCCGGACGCATCGGCGGTTCGCCGCGCCGGATTTTATCAACATGCTCCATGCCGCTGACGACATGGCCGACCACTGTGTAATCGCCGTCCAGAAAGCGTGAATCGTCAAAGACAATAAAAAACTGGCTGTCGGCACTGTCGGGGTGCTGTGACCGCGCCATACCGACCGTGCCGCGCACGAAAGGCTCGTTGCTGAATTCCGCCGGAATATTCTGCCCCGACCCGCCGCGTCCCGTTCCGGTCGGATCGCCTGTTTGCGCCATAAAGCCGTCAATCACGCGGTGAAACACCACACCGTCGTAAAAACCCG
>SKHU01000058.1 GCA_007116755.1 Alphaproteobacteria bacterium | reverse complement strand
TCGCAATGGGGCGATGAAGGCAAGGGCAAAATCGTGGACTGGCTGGCGCATCGCGCCGATCTGGTCGTGCGGTTTCAGGGCGGGCACAATGCCGGCCATACGCTGGTTATTGACGGCGTTACTTATAAGCTGCATCTTTTGCCGTCGGGAATCGTGCGCAACAACACGCTGTCCGTGATCGGCGGGGGCGTGGTGCTGGATCCGTGGGCGCTTTTGGAGGAAATCGCCGCCGTCGGCAAGCAGGGCGTGACGGTGACGCCGGAAAAACTTGCGATTGCGGAAAACGCGCCGCTGATTCTGCCGCTGCATGCCGAGCTGGACAAAATTATCGAAGAGGCGCGCGGCAAGCACAAGATCGGCACGACCGGCCGCGGGATCGGCCCTGCCTATGAAGACAAAACCGGACGGCGGGCGATTCGCCTCTGCGATCTGCGCAATAAAGAAATGCTGGCAGGGAAAATTAAAAAACTGCTGTTTCATCACAATACGCTGCGCCGCGGATTCGGCGTGCGCGAGGTGGATAGCGACACGCTGCTGCAAAAACTTTTGGAAGTTGCGCCGAAACTGCTGCCCTATGCGCAACCGGTCTGGCGCATATTGCAACAGGCGCAGGCCGAGGAAAGGCGCATATTGTTCGAAGGGGCGCAAGGCATGATGCTGGATATCGATCACGGCACCTATCCTTACGTCACCTCATCGAATATCGTTGCGGCGCAGGCGGCGACAGGAACGGGATTTGCCGCCACGCATCTGGGTTATGTGCTGGGCATCACCAAAGCCTATACAACGCGCGTCGGCGAAGGGCCGTTCCCGACCGAACTCTCCGATGAAACAGGCGAGGAGCTGGGACAGCGCGGCCATGAATTCGGCACAACAACAGGGCGCAAGCGCCGCTGCGGCTGGTTCGATGCCGTGCAGGTGCGGCAGGCGGCGACCTGCGGCGGCATCACCGGCATGGCTTTGACCAAGCTGGATGTGCTGGACAGTTTTGCCGAGATCAAAATCTGCACCGCCTATGACTATAAAGGTGAAACGCTCGATTATCTGCCCGCCGCACCGGAAGTACAGGCCGCCGTCACCCCCGTCTATGAGAGTATCGAGGGATGGCAGGCGGAAACGCGCGGTGCGACAAGCTGGAAAGACCTGCCCGCCGCCGCCGTTAAATATGTGCGCCGGCTGGAGGAGCTGACAGGCATTCCCGTGGCGATTCTCTCGACAGGGCCGGAGCGGGAGGCCTCGATCATGGTCACCGACCCGTTCGCCGCCGCCTTGCGTTGAAACGGGGGTGTGAAATTAGAGGGGGGAGTGTGTTCTAATTTTTCTCACCCGACCACCATCATTTAAGCCCTTGGTCTTGCGGGTTTTCAAAAAGCAATTTGCCTATACGCCAAATAGATTCTCCAAAATTTGAAATCAATTGTTCGCCCTGCCTTAGAAACGATAGGTTGCCATCGATACCAGCCAGCTTTAAAGCTTCTCCAATTTCCGAACTGGTCGGATGTGCGTCTCCTAATCGCATGTCATATGTGCCAAAAATTGGGGCAAAAACTTCACGAGCTTTATCATTTCCAACCTTTCGAGCCAAAATATCCTGAAGAAGCTTGTTTGATCTAAGTTTATTCTTATCTGAATGCGTTGAAATTCTACGGAGCTCATGCACATCAAGCCGATCAGAAAAAACACGAACAAGATCTTTAGCTAATCTTAGTAAGGAAGTTTGATCTTTGCTTGAGAAACGTGAGAGATGCTGTATAGTTGTGGGATCTATGTCGTGAGTGTAAAGGGATACCTTGAATTCTTCGCGAAATCCATCATCTAACATCTCCATAACCTTGAAAAGGAGGTCTTCAACAGCATGGGTGTGTGCTGGCTGAGTGTTTACTTGCGCTGCGAGTAACTCCCTTGAAACCTTCCCATCAGGAACAATGTTATGGGCAGCCCAAATATGCTGTTCCCATGCGGGGAGCCGAGCTACGTCATAGGCGTATACGGTGATAAAATCCGAAAAGTTTATTCCGAAGTGAGTCATATACCCAGATGTAGAGTGAATACCACCCGTTTCTGCCGTATACCACTCAAGAGAGAAACCACGAAGCTCAAGAAGCTTATTGATTACACCGGGGAGAAACCACAGCCATCGGCCAATATCTTCATTATTTAAATCTGCGGATGCCATACGCGTTCCGTCCGTCTCCACTATGAATTGAGGCAGGTTCGTATCTACATCTCCTCGGATACGTTTGCTTTGTCCTTGATGTTCAATCCATTCATCGCGCCAAAACTCGCCTTCTACCCGTATACCTGCATAACCATTCCGATGTCCATGTGAGCTTTCGTAGTCGGTATTGTCGGCGTTTTCCGGTCCCATCACTGGTGCGTCCTCGTCTTCGTCAACATCTGTTCGCCATGCTCGGAACAAAGCCCAATTCCCTCCAAAGATATTATCTAAACTGTTAATTCTGAGTTCAAATCGTCCGCCGTCTCGCTGTTCTTGCTGGTTTGTTAAATCAGCGTATTGACTATTCTCGAGTGAAGCGACATTTTCCACTCGCTGGCGATAGTAAGAAAGGCGTAGCGATAGGTTTCTTGCTGCTAAATAATCAAGAAGATATTCTCGCTTGATTTCGATTAGACACTGTTGACCTTTTTCATCCAGTTTTTCCTGAGCTACAACAACAAAATTCTCTTCTGGCCTTACCCATTTTGTGCCTTCTTTTATCAGGCGAAGTGCAATAACTATATCAGGATTTAATATCCATAAACTACCACCAACTACTGGTTGAGGGTGCTCGAAGACAAAGTGGACTCCGATTGGTTCTTTGTGATTGTATTGGTATTGTTCAACGGGTAAATAATAACCATCCTTGTCGGCATAAGGCTGGGTATTGCAACTGATACCAATATCACTCCAACTAAGCCTTTCCGCAAACTCCTTATGTTCTGGAGAGAACGCAACAGCCCCGCATCCAAAAAATTCCCTTACGTAACCTATCTCTCGAACATTACCATTCTCATTGTCGCAAACTGCCCTTAAAGGAACCCATGTCGATCTAGAGAAGTAGCGACGAGTTTCTTTTTTATGAAGAATCCAGTCTTGATTCATAGTAATTGATTACCTTTTTCAATACTTTTCCTCAACGTCCACCTCGAATCGAATACAGAACATATCTGAATTTATTATTCAATATATAAGGGGGTAATTGATAGTAGTAAGGCTGTTATATGGAGAAGAAAAAACGGAACAAGAAAAACTGGGGGGGATTGGGGCGCAATACAATAAATGCCCCCCTCACGGGAACCCATCAGCCGAAAACCGCTTTTTGTCTGCCAAGGGGCAAACGCGCGGTTTATTTGGCCTGCTACGCGGAGAAACCCCCAAGAAAACCTCTTTACAAGCGCGGTCGCAGGGGGTATAACAGGGTATTCTTGAGACTGCGGACGCAAAGTTATTAACAAAAGATTAAAATTATGTCGTTTTATTATTGACTCCGTAACTGAGTTATGGTAATTCTATAGCCACAGATGAACGGACATATGCAGATTCTGCGCGGGAATCACTTTTGAGAGGACGCGCAGGGTTTCTTTTCGCAAAGCGGGGGCATATGCGCGGAAATTGAAATATAAACGTATAAACGGATGAAGTTTTAAAGGTTTTAAGAAAGGGGAAATAGAGATGGGTAAAGTCATCGGCATCGATTTGGGGACAACCAACTCCTGCCTTTCCATTTTGGAAGGCGACAAATATAAGATCGTTGAGAATCAAGAGGGCGATCGCACGACACCGTCGATCGTCGCATTTACCGAGGACGGCGAATGCCTGGTCGGCGATCCGGCCAAGCGTCAGGCGGTTACGAACGCGCAAAACACGCTTTATGCGATCAAGCGTCTGATCGGACGCCGTTTTGACGATCCGAAAACAAAAGAATTGCAGGACAAAGTGCCCTATAAGATCGTCAAGGCCGATAACGGCGACGCATGGGTCGAGGTGGACGGCAAGAAAATGTCTCCCTCGGAAGTCAGTGCCCGCGTATTGCAAAAGCTGAAAACGGCTGCAGAAGATTATCTGGGCGAGGAAGTGACCGATGCGGTCATTACCGTTCCCGCCTATTTTGACGACAGCCAGCGTCAGGCCACGAAAGATGCCGGAACGATTGCCGGATTGAACGTGCTGCGCGTGGTCAACGAGCCGACCGCGGCCGCCCTTGCCTACGGGATCGACAAAACCGGCGACAGCCGCGTGATTGTTTATGATCTCGGCGGCGGAACATTCGACGTATCGGTTCTGGAGTTGACGGAAGACGAAGGCGAGAAAACCTTCAGCGTGCTGTCCACAAACGGCGACACGTTCCTCGGCGGTGAAGATTTCGACAACCGCATTATCGATTATCTCGCCGAAGAATTCGCGAAAAAGAATGACGGTATGGATCTGAAAAAAGACCAGCTGGCACTGCAGCGTCTGAAAGAATCTGCGGAAGATGCGAAGAAAAAACTGTCTTCCTCGCAATCCTATAAGGTCAATGTGCCCTATATCACGGCAGATGCGTCAGGGCCGAAACACCTTGATGTGACGATCACGCGCGCCAAGCTGGAAGAGCTGGTCGGTGACCTGATCGAAAGAACGCTGGAGCCGTGCAAACAGGCACTGGCCGATGCCGGTCTGACCGCCAATGATATTGACGAGGTTATTCTGGTCGGCGGTATGACCCGTATGCCGAAAGTCCGCGAGACGGTCGAAAAGCATTTCGGAAAAGTCGCCAACAAAAGCGTCAACCCCGATGAGGTTGTGGCAGCCGGTGCGGCTCTGCAGGGCGGAATTATCTCCGGCCATGTCGAGAATGCGCTGCTGGTCGATGTCACGCCGCTGAATATCGGTATCAAGATCGCCGACGGCCGCATGGACGTGCTGATCAAAGCCAACACGCCGATGCCCTGCGAAGGCAAGGATACATATACGACGGCAGTGGACAATCAGGCCGATGTCGAAGTCAATCTGTATCAGGGCAACCGCGCTATGGCGGATGACAACAAATTCCTCGGCACGTTTATTCTCGAATTGCCGCCCGGCACGAAAAAGGGCGAGCCGCAGATTGAATTGACCGCCGGAATCGATGCCAACGGTATCTTGAACGTCACCGCACAGGACAAAGCCACCGGCAAAGAAGCCAATATCACGGTCAAGGCCAATAGCGGTCTGAGCGAAGAGCAGATCGAGGCGATGCAACAGGATGCCGAAGCCAACGCAGCCAAGGATAAGGAAATCGTTGAGGCGGCCGAGATCAAGAACAAGATCGATAACGCCATCAGTGTTGTTGATAAGGTAAAAGCCAAGGATTATTACACCGAGGCCACCGAAGACAACCAGAAAACCTTTAACGAGGCGGCAGCCAAACTGCAAACCGCAAAAGACAGCGGCAACACGGCCGAGATGAAAGAAGCCTTTACCGGTTTCCAGAAAACACTGGAAGATCTGGGCAAGGCCTTCACCGAAGCCAAGCAGAAAGAGCGTCAGGCTCAGGAAGCAGCGAAAGACGCTCCTGCGGCCAGCAACGACGATGCAACGCCGAAACCGCCGAAAACCGGTGGCGGCAGCACGCCGAAAAACGGTTAACAGTTTAAAACATCCGTTTAGACTGAAAGGCGGGCAGATAGCAATATCTGCCCGTCTTTTTTTCTTTTTTTTCTATCCGGCCATCATCTGCCGGTCAGCGCAGGTCGTCAGGGCAGGATTGACAGCCCCATGAAGCCGAGGCGGCTGCTGCCGTTTTGCGCGTCCAGCGGTGCGCGGCTGTGATGTTCCATTATCCTTTCCGTTTCCGTGAAGTTTTCGTAAAAATCAATGCGCTGCGGGGCGATAAACAAATCGCCGCCCCAGTAATCGGGCTCTTCTGATGTCAATTCAAAAGAAGGCCCCGTCCCTTCCCCGACATACCATCTGTCCAGGGGTTTTGATTTCGGGAAAAACATATCGTATACCCCGACGGGAAGGGACGGGAAGACGTAAAATCCGTCAAACTCCGTATAGGCTTCGGCGACAATTTCGCCTTTGCGGTTTTTCAGCTGTATCAACAGCTCTTCAACCGGCATTTCTTCGTCAAAACGCGGATCATACGCCGTGACAACGCCGCTGATTTCGCCGGTCTGGTAAACCGGCACCTCGATCGGGCCGCTGATCCCCTGTTTCCCGAGGACGCGCAGCTCTTTCTGCGGCACTTTCATATAAATATCGGGCAGGGATTTTTCCTGCAGCAGAATGCGGTTGATCTGGTTGGGGGATATCCCTTTCAGCACCAGCATACCGTCTTCATCCGCCACAGCCTCCCGCCCGCGCTGCATATTGCGGAAGGCAATGCCGGGCAGCAGCGGTTCGTTTTCATCGCGCACCCCGTCCTGGTTAAGGTCAAGGAACGGTTTGATAATCAGGCTGCCGCTGCTGAGATCGGCGGTATCGCCTGTCATTTGGTAATTGCCTTTCAGGCTCTGCGGCACAAAGTTATAGGACAGATTCAAGCCCGCGCGTATATCGCCGCTGTCGGAATAGGAGCCGGTCACGCCCAGACGGTATTTTTCAAACCGGATATCCAGCCCGCCGGAGAGGATGTTTTCGGCATTATCGCCAAAACGGCTGGTCCAGAGCGCGTTCAGGAAAATATCCTCCGTCAGCCTGTTCTGGAACTGCAATTCGATGCTGTCGATCGTATCTGCGCCCGTATGCAGATTATAATTCATCCGCGCACGGAAATTGCCGATCGGCATACGGCGGCGCACGGTCAGACGTCCGACAATCTCGTCATTGGCGGCGGTGTTGCGGATTGTGTATTCGATATCATTTGACAGGTTAAAACCCATAAAACCGGCCGAAGCACGTTTGGTGAGAACCGTGGTTGTCTGGCCGTTTTCGTTCAGGCGGCGGCGCAGGCTGACTCCGTAACTGCCGCCGCTTTTTCCCGCCACTGTAAAATTATGCGAAAAACCGAGAAAACTCTCGCGCAAAATCGTGCGCAGGCCGGGATCATAGCCGCGATGTTCCGTATGCCCCGCATTCCATGACATATTGCGCGTGATGCTGCCGGTCAGTGTACCGCCTGCGGAATATCCGCCGCCGGTATTGAGAAACGTGTTGATCTCGCCGAACATACTGCGTCCTGACGCGCGTGCGCCCGCACCGAAACCGCTGAGATCATCCTGACCGTGCGGTCCGGTGAAATAGCCGAGATTGGCGGAGAGATTTTCGCGAATGCCGTATTCGCCGATCACCGCAAAGGTCGGATCGGTCGTCGCCGCCTTGTTTTTCGACGGATCAAACAGCGGCGAGGAGGATTGCAGTGCCGAGACTTCATAGATAAATTCGCCCGGCTCCAGCATATTCGCGCCAAGGAAGACGCGCTCGAATTCCTCGCGGCGTTCGCCGCTGGGGCCGAACAGGACGATACGGAACAGGTTCAACCCCTCGCGCAGCGTCTGGGTTTCAAATTCGTAACGCCCGTCATCGCCGATAATGCCGAATTCCAGCAGGGTTTCATCCTGATAGACTTCGACATCCCAGCCGACAGGCCCGTAACCTTCCAGAATAAAGCGGTCGGGATCGCGGACGAAATTCGCCGGCCGGTTGCTGAATCTTGTGCCGCGGCCGCGCTGTTGTCCGCCGGCCAGCGGAAAGGAATAGCTGCTGGTATCGCCGATTTCCACTTCCGTGGCGTTCAGCCGCCCCAAAAGCCCGCCTTCGACATCTCTTTTGGACAGGTTGAACTCGGCGCTTTGAAACTGGTTGTCCCCGTCGGAAGAGGCGCTGTAGCTGATGCCGCTGCGCATATCCATATGCAGGAAATCCCCCTGCAGCCGCACGGAATGTGATGAAGAATTTAAAGACCCCTGTCCGGTTTTTGATGCGCTGAAATTGTGATTGACCGTGATATTCGGCGGCGCAAAACGACGATGCGGCAGACGGATCACGCTGTCATCCATTACAAGGCGTTCCGGCGCACGGCGGCGGCGCATCTGATCCCATTGCGCGCGCCGCGCTGCGGCATCCTGAAACGGCAGCCGTTCTGTTGTCGACAGGTAAAGACGCAGCTCGTTAAAATTGAAAACCAGTCTGATCGGGAACCATTGTTCCGCCAGAACCTTGCTGATATAAATACCGTCTTCATGCAGTTCGACGATCTCGTGCCGTGCAATGGGCATATCCTGCCCTGCGATTTGTACCGCATCATAGGGCGGAGACAGCGTAAATCTGTTCTCCTCGCGGATAAACCAGCCTTGCGCCGTTCCGGCCAGCGTCGATACTTCAATCGGAAAATCCAGCAATTCGGCAAATGCGCCGAGCGGCAGCAGCAGATCGTCATCATCAAGATAGACCAGAAAACCGCGGTCAAGTATGACACTATCATCAACGACCAGTTCGACAATCAACAGGGAATCGTCGGAACGCATCGTCACTTCTGCCTCTTCAGGCAGTCCTTCCGCAGCGGTCACGCGGTCAAGATCGCGATAGGCGGTCTCATCCGGCGTGTGCAGACCCAAAAAAGAACCCCTCTCCCCCAAAGGGGAGCCGGAAGAGTCTTGCGCCTTTGCAGCCGATACGAAGACGCAGAGCAGGGCGGCAAAAAGCCCGCTTATAAGGACAGCCCTTACCGCGCAAGAGCTGCGCAAGGCCGGCAACAGATATGTCATTCGCTTCGATACGATAGATGGAAACGCAGAACTGCGGTTTCCAATGTTTTTCCCGAATCCAGTTTACTAAAAATAAACAAAGAATACAAACATATGTTTTTAGAGGGAAAAGGGTGATAGAATTTGAAGAAAGAAATAAAACGGAACAGGCGGTTCGTGACGCGGTTTTTCAAGACTATCCACTATATTTTCTGCATGTTTTTTTACTTTGCGGGCATGGCGGCACTGCTGGTTTTGATCGGTACGATCGGGCCGCTCTGGACGGTAGCTGCAGGGTTGCTAATCGCCGTCTGGCGGCAGCGCCGCGCGACACGGAAAATGCAGCGCCTGTTTGAGAGAAACTGGGCGGTGCATCCTGACGTATCGGATATTTCCCCCAATCTGGGAAAAATTATGGCAGATCTTTACGCGCGGTCGGGGGTCGATCCGGAAAAATACCCGCTTTACGATCTCCGCCTGTGCGACAAAGACCGGGCAGAGCATGAACATGCGGAAGACCCGGAAAATCCCGAAAACAACGACGGGGTGCAAAAAGCCGTGCAGGCTTTGCAACGGAAGTCGGAAAGCTACCTTGCCGCCGTGATTTATGCCGGAAAACCCGTTCTGGCGGTAGCCGCGCCGCTGCTGGCGATGCTGGATGACGAGGAGGAACGCGCCGTGCTGGCACATGAGCTTGTCCATCTGCGGGAAAAACACATCTACACGAGTTATGCCCTGACAATTCTGTGCGCGGCCGTTATCTGGGCGGCCACGCTGGTGCGGATTGCATGGTTTTTTGCCGCAGGCTGGGAGGCGGCCGTCTATGCGGGGATGGCCGGCATTTCGGCGGGGCTGCTGATTGTCCGGTGGATACGAAAGAAAGGACATTGGGGAAAAACCGGCGGACAGTGGCAACAATTTAAAGTTTTTCTCACCATCTCGTGCATCGTTTCTGTTTTGGTGATGGCGGTGTTTATGCCGCTTTACCCGCTTATTTTCTTCACGAGCTTTCTGATGCAAATCGCCGCATGGACGATTTTAAGAGGACGCAGCCGCACCAGCGAATATCGCGCCGATGCCGGTATTGTCGATCTTGGCGCAAACCCGCTGGCGATGATGACGGCCTTGCGCCGTCTGCAATATCTCCACGATGACGCGGCTGAAAAAGCCGGCGCGCGCAGGCGCCTCAATGCCCCGACGTTGCGCAACCGGGTGCGGAAAAACCTTTATGCCACACACCCGCCCATAGATGACCGCCTGACCCATCTGGCCAAAATCGCCCGGCGTCACGGATATCCGGAAGAAGACATCCGCACCGCCGAATACGGCTCTATCGAAATCGACAAAACGCACAGCTATCCGATGTGGATGATCGAATATATGCGGTCGCAATAGTCGGTTACTCAGTGCAAAAACACAGCGCCCAGCGACGGGCCGACGACAAGCCCCAGTACGGTCGCGACTGTAATCAGGGCGATGGCGGTATAACCCGGCGGACTGTCCGGCTTGCGGTCTTCTTGCCGGGTATGCAGAAACGTAACCCCAAGCCCGGTTATAATGAGCGCAATTATTGTTGTTTCAAAAGACGGATGGTAAAGCCAGAAGGCTTTACCGGGTTCAAAACCCTCGTCACCATAGGAATGAGGAACCAGCGTCACAGTGAATCCTTTATTTGCCCAAATATAGATATGACACAGAATTACGGCGGCAACACATGACCATGCGCTCTCCAGTTTTTCCTTCTTACTGTGCCGTATGGCGGTATAGAAATAATAGGCCGCTGCCGCCAAATAACCGACGGATGCAAGAAATCCCAAAAACGCCAACGGATAATGTTGCGTTGCCGATGAGGAGGAAACGAATGCGAGAGTTTCAAAAGGGGTTAACGGCGTGGATGTTGTCATCGGGTGTTTCCCCTGCCAGAGATATTCACAAACCCTATATTAAAGTTTACTTCAAAAACGGTAAAGTTAAGATATTTGTTATTAGGACAGTCGCAGGGGGGGCGCACTGCTTGTTTCCCTGACGGACTGCTTCAACTGTCCGGTGCGGATGATCGAATATATGCGGTCGCAGTAATTTAGGCTGGAACGGCGCGCAAAGCTGCGTTAAAAAGGGAGAGCTTGAAACATGATTCTCGCAGAAAAGAGGGGGCGGAATGAGCAAAAAGGCAAAGGCGGAGATTTGGGACAAACTCGCCGCACATCAAAAGAAACTCAAAAACACGCATATGCGCGATATGTTTGCAGAGGATCCTGTGCGTTTCAGGAAATTTTCCATCGATACCGGCGCGGTGCTGCTGGCGTATTCCAAAAACATCATCACGGAAAAAACCCGTACGCTGCTGCTGGATCTACTGGCGGCATCAGATTTTGAAAAAATGCGCGCGGCGATGTTTTCCGGCGCACGCATCAATGTCACCGAAGACCGCGCGGTTTTGCACACGGCTTTGCGCAATGTTGCCGAAACACCTGTTATGCTGGACGGAAAAGATGTGATGGACGATGTCAAATCCGTCTGGGAGAAAATGCAGAATTTCAGTGAAGCGGTGGAAAGCGGCGCATGGGCGGGGTTTTCCGGCGAGAAAATCACCGATATCGTGCATATCGGCATCGGCGGTTCGGCGCTGGGCGCGGATATGGCGATTGACGCGCTGAAAAATTTTCATGTTGCCAAACTCTCCTGTCATTTTGTGACAAATGTCGATGCGATTGAAATCTGCGATGTGATGCGGCGGCTGAATCCGGAAACGACGCTGTTTCTGATCGCCTCGAAAAGTTTCACAACGCAGGAAACCATGGCCAATGCGCAAGCCGCGCGCGACTGGATCGTCAAACATTACGAGGGGGATACGGCGGCGGTCACGCGGCATTTTGTCGCGCTGTCCACCAATAAAAAGGCCGTCACCGCCTTCGGCATTGATGCGGAGAATATGTTTCCCTTCCGCGACTGGGTCGGCGGCCGTTTCAGCATGTGGTCGGCCATCGGCCTGTCCGTCTGTCTGATGATCGGATTTAAAAATTTCAAATTGCTGCTGGAAGGCGCGTATGATGCCGACCGCCATTTTGAAAAAGCGCCGCCGGAGGAGAATATCCCCGTCATGCTGGCGCTGGTCGGGCTTTGGTATCGCAATTTCTGGGACGCGCCCTGTTATAGCGTTGCGCCTTACGCCTCGCGCTTAAAAAAATTCCCGCTGTGGCTGCAGCAGGTGGATATGGAGAGCAACGGCAAATATGTCGATATTCACGGCAAAACCTGCAAAAACGCGACCGGACCGATCGTCTTCGGCTATCCCGGAACGGATGCGCAGCATTCCTATTTCCAGCTGATGCATCAGGGCACAGACATGATTCCGGCCGATTTTATCGGTGCGGTCAAATCCGACCATACGGTGGACAGCCAGCACCGCATGCTGCTGGCCAATATGCTGGCACAGGCCGAGGCGCTGATGACAGGGCAGGACAGTCCGGACGAGCCCGCACGGTTTTTCCCCGGCAATCGCCCGACCAACACGCTTTTGGTTGATGCGCTGACCCCCTATACGCTCGGCTGGCTGATGGCGGTTTATGAACACAAGATTTTCGTGCAGGGCATGATCTGGGAGATCAACAGTTTCGACCAGTTCGGTGTCGAGCTCGGCAAAGTGCTGGCCGACAAAATTCTGGCAGAGGCGGAAAAAGGCAAAGCCGGAAAACATGACAATTCCACAACGGAATTGTTTGCACGCTGTTTTAAAACTTCATAAAATACCGGAACCGTGAATTTTTTCGGCTGATAAGGGGAGGATTACAAAATGAGCGAATGGTGGCGCGGTGCCGTAATTTACCAGATTTATCCCCGCAGCTTTTTCGATGCCAAAGGCGACGGCACCGGTGATTTAAAAGGCATTACCGAAAAAATCCCCTATATCGCCTCTCTCGGCGTGGACGGTGTCTGGCTGTCGCCGTTTTACAAATCCCCGATGAAAGATTTCGGTTATGATGTGGAGGATTACACCGCCGTTGATCCGATGTTCGGCACGCTGGAGGATTTCGATGCGATGCTGGCGGAAATGCACAAACACGGGCTGAAACTGATTATCGATCTGG
>SKHU01000257.1 GCA_007116755.1 Alphaproteobacteria bacterium | reverse complement strand
GGCGCTTTTTTTTCTGAGCAGAAATTACACTTTAATGCGGATAGCGTAGCGGATGTTTCGGCCTTTTTTCGTGCCGTTTTTTCTATTTTTAAGAACGGGTTAACTATAATTTGATATAATATGGGGGATCGGAAAGGACGGGATTTTAAATCGTGAAAGAGTAAAATGCCGCAAAGCATAGATTATGCCGCAGAAATGAGTGAATTTACACAGCGCCATCCGCAAATGCGCGGCCGGGTGACGCTTATTGACCCGACGGATACGCGTTCGGGCGCGAATATTGCCAATGAAGTCTGGGAGCGTGTTGTTCCGCAAAGTGCTTACGGCGGATCGACAGCAGATACGGTGTTTTTGGACAGGCAAAAACAAGTTTTGGGGAATATGATTGATCAGGGCGTTGGTTTTAATATGGAGATTAAATCAACGCGTGATGTTCCAACCAATCCGAACAATCCAAACGCAGGGCGGCAGTTGCAGGAAACTGTGCATCAGCATGTGATCGTGTCTCCGCAGGAATCTTTGCGTGACTCTGTTGTACCCCGCGGCACGACAACACCGGAGATGGCACATCAGGGGCGGTTGTGGTATTTACATCATGAACTCGGTCACAGCCTGACAAGCGGACGTATCGGTATCGGTGCGGCACGGATTGATGAAGCAGCTGCCGACACTTATGCAACAATCCGGCATATGGAGCGTTTCGGGGCAGACAGCACGTTTCCACAGGCTATGGCCGATATGCGCACAATTGAGGCGATTCACAGCGGGCAGGCGGATCATTTTACCGCAAACGCCATTCAGGATGCTGCACATATGCAGAAGAGCGGCGCATTCAACAATCTGACACCGGACGAATTTCAGACCCGGATCCTTGATGCGGCGCAAAGCAATGCGATGTCGCCGGAGGATGCGCGGTTGTTTGAAAACACTTTCCAGGAATTCAGGGATGGTTTTAACAACAATCGCGGTAACCACGCAGCGATTGATCCGAACAGAGTTGCGGCGCGTCTTGGAGAAATCGGTGCGGAAAGCAACTCGCCGCAGGTGAAAAACTGGGTCGGCAATTATCTTGATGCGGCAGAACGCACCTATCCGCCCGATGTGCTTGACCGCAGGGTTTTAAACGAAAGCCGCAGCCGCATGAATACTGGCGCTGTTGCCAATACAGCGGCGGCCGGGCAGTCAAGAACCACATCTGCGGGCACGGGGAATACTCCTGATACGCCGTCTTCTTCTGCTTCGACCGCGACACAGCCGACAAGCCGGTTTTCAAAGTTTCTGTCAAAAGGCACAAAGCTTCTCGGTGTGGCCGGTCTGGCCGGTGTCGGTTATGAAGTTTCCCAGCTTGAACGCAATGCCAACCGCGCATTGAGCAACAATGAAATCTCGCAAGGGGCGCACCGGGAATATCAAGGGGTGATCGCCGGACATATAGCGCAGGCAACGGCGGATCCGACGTTGATCGGCGGCGAGGTGGCCGTGCAGAGAGGTTATGACACATGGGCAAATCGCCACGGTGTGGAAGGATCATTGCGTGACAATATGCGACCTTCCGCACTGACCGATTTGCTGAAAAAAGAGCGGGAGAGTAATGTCACAACGCGCGGCCAGCGCAAACAGCGGCAAAGGCGCGAACAGCAGCAACAGCAAGACCACCGGCCGCAATCGCGTTTTTCAACATCAGGCGGTACGCAAAACAGTACGCAAAATACGGGATCACCGTCGGCTAACGGCCGGTCCGTACAAAGGCGCGGCCGCGGCGCACGTCCCCGCACCCGCTCGCCGGGCAGTCCCGCAGTGTCTTGAGTTTTTCGTTAATGTTTCGGTTTTTGCGGTTTTTGGGGTTTTTTACGTGCCCATTTTTGCAGGTTGCGGTTGCTTCTGTCGGTGATATTTCCTGCAAGCAAGGCAAACGGCGCCAGCAGTATCCCTATGAATGTTATTGCGACCCATTGGCCTGAATTTTTTCTTTCAATCTCGCGCTGTATGGAACTGATGGTGAATTCTTCGTTGTAATTGCCGGGATAATTCAGAACTTTTGTACGTTTCTCGCGCAGCCAGCCGTAATTTTTAATATTATACCTGTCGCCGATCTGTGACAGGGGTTCGATTGTTTGCTCAAATTCGTTCATCAGATCGCGAGACTGACGTTCCGATAAATGCGGGGAGAGCAGGACACGGTTGAGAATCGGGTGCGCCTGTTCAAGGAATGCCCGCCTTTCCGCGAGACGTTGCTGTTGAAGCTCCGGCAGTTCGGCTGTGGAAAATTCGCCGTTTGCAATCCGTGCGTTCAGTCCGCGCAATGTTTGATAATTTTCCTGCAGCAGGGACAGGTCGCCGCGGATTTCCGCCAACACGCTATCTGTTTGCGGTGTGGTTATATTATCCGGAGATTTGCCGAGCAGCGCGTATGTGCTGCCGATACCGAGGGCAAAGGTCAGCAACGCAGCCGTCGTGGGTGCCCGAAGACCGTCTTTGCCGTAAGCGACTTTGGCGAATTGGTGACGCGCGGATTCCGCGTAATATTTTATCTTGCCCATACGTGCCCCCTGTTTTCGGTCAGTGTTTCGGTTTTTGCGGTTTTTGTGGCTTGTTTTGCGCCCAGCGTTTCAGGGTGCGGCTCTCGCCTGCGAAGCAGCCCAGCACAAACGCGACAAGCAAAACAGGAACCATGCCGGATGTAAAACCGAACCATTTGTTTTCATTGCGACGATCAACTTCTTGCTGAGTCATTTTTACAATATCGCTGACCGAGCTGTTTCGCGTGCCGGCGATCACTTCTTCCCGCTTGTCGCGCAGAAAGCCGTAATCTTTGATGTCATAGCGCCGCGCGATTTCGACGGGGTCTTTGACGTTTTGCGCAAAATCTCTCATCAGCGTTTGCGCCTGCCGCTCCGACAGATGCGGTGTGAACAGAATCCGGTCCAGCACCGGCTGGGCTTTTTGTGTAAATTCTTGTTCTGCGCGGGTGCGCTCGTTTTGCAGGCGGTTGAATTCCGCCGTAGTATAATCGCCGGATTGCAGGCGGGATTCAATCTCTCTCAGTTCGTTAAAATCCTGCTGTAATGTGGCAAGGTCGTTTTGGAGTTCTGCAAGAACGGTTTCCGTTTGCGGCGTGGTCAGATTGTCGGGGCGTTCATCGGCCGCCATCCAGATACTGCCGCCACCCAGCGCTACCGTCAATAAAGTCGCCCCGACGAAAGCCGGTGTACCGTCTTTGCCGTAAGCGGCTTTGCCGAATTGGTGACGCGCGGATTCTGCGTAATATTTTGCTTTTCCCATGAGATACCCCCTTTTGCCTTTTTATCGTTTGCGAATTTAGCACAGGGTATTGCGATATGCAAATAAAATATGATAAAAATAGCACGCCAAAAGAAAACAGCCCGGCAAAGCGCGCGGGCTGTTTCTTTGTCGATTTTTCAAACCGGAAAGTTTGAAAAAAAGCCGTGTTCAACTTACTTGTTGACGGCTTCTTTCAGAGCTTTACCGACTTTGAATTTAACCT
>SKHU01000223.1 GCA_007116755.1 Alphaproteobacteria bacterium | reverse complement strand
CATGAATTGCCGCCTTCCGGTTACTCTATGGATAAAAAAGAGAAAGCCTGACTGGGGAAATGATGGGGGAAAACGCCGAGATTGAATTGACAGCCGAACTGCTGCTTCACGCCTATGCCAACGGTATTTTTCCGATGGCGGAGGGTGCGGAAAGTGATGAAATTTACTGGTTCGATCCGGAAATGCGCGGACAGTTGCCGATCAAAACGCTGCATGTGCCGCGCCGTCTGCGCAAAACATTGCGGCGCGCGCCCTATGATATCCGTATCAATACGGCGTTTGATCAGGTGATCAGAGCCTGTGCCGAGAAAAGACCGGACAGGCCGGAAAGCTGGATTAATGAAAAAATCATTGCGGCATTTTGCGATTTGCACCGTCTTGGATTTGCGCATAGTGTTGAAGTATGGGATCGCGGAGAAGACCGGCTGGTCGGCGGTGTGTACGGTCTGGCGCTTGGTGCGGCATTTTTCGGGGAAAGCATGTTTTCGCGGGTGCGCGATGCCAGCAAAATTGCTCTGGTGCATCTGACGGCGCGCCTGTGGGCGGGAGGTTATGAGCTGTTCGACACGCAATTTGTCAATGAGCATCTGGAACAATTTGGCGTTTATGAAATTCCGCGGGAGGAATATAAGGCGCGGCTGGCCAAAGCCTTGCAAAAGCCGTGTGTGTTTTATTCGGAGATATCTTCTGCTGGTTCCGGCGGCTCTTCGTCAGATACGCCTTCACCTGTGCCGTCCGCGCCGGAAATAACGACTTTTGCCGAGTCCGCCGTAGTGTCGGCTTTTTTGCAATCGATCAGCCAGACATCAAAGACCTGATGATCCATAGCCGATAAAGCCGGGCTGGAGGAAAACATCCAGCCGCTGAACACCCAGCGTGTTTCCCTGTCTTTTTCGTCGATTTCGGGAGCCGCGCGGCTGCGTTCGGCGGCGGGCGGCAACACATGCTCCCAGATTTGCAGAAAGGCCGCGTTTTCCGGCTGTTGTGTCGGAGGCGTTTTGCGGCAGGCCTGCGGACGGATGAACAATGTCTCGCCGAATTTGACGGTTTGTCCGACCGGAACTTCAAAAGTGGTGGTGCGCGCATAGGTCTTGTCAAGGCTGCGCAAGACAGCGATATCCTTATCGATCATTTCCTGTGCGGGGTTTTCGGCGGCAACTGAAGCGGGGTGCACTGTCAAACAGAGCAGAAAACCGAAGATTGCGGCGCGGAAAGCACCGTTATTCCTTGGCGCTGTCATCTTTTCCCTTGCTCATGCTGAAAATAACCTGACCGAGCATCTGTTCAAGCCCCGGCGGGGTTTGCGTGTATTCGATCCGTCCGCCCGGTTCGATATAAAGATCATCGCCGCCGACTTCCAGTGCCAGATATTTTCCACCCATCAGCCCCTCGCTGGCAATGGTGGCGGAGGTATCGAGAGGAAGTTTGATACCGCCCTGAATATCCATTTTGACGACGGCTTCATAAGTGTCCGTATCCAGATAAAATCCGGTAATCCGTCCGACGCGCACGCCGCTGAGTTTTACGTGGTTGCCGGTATTCAGCCCGTCTATGCGTGAAAAACGCGCCTCGATCTCGTAGCCTTCGACAGGGGCGAGGTCAATCACTTTATAGGCGAATGTCAGAAACAGCGCTGTGACGGCAAGTACGACGGCTCCGAGAACGGTTTCGACCACATTATTCTGCATAACGGTTTTACTCTTTTCGGTTTTTGTTACTTTTGCTTCTGCGGGTATATCAATTTCACCCTGTTAAATCAAGGTAAAGCCGATTTTAACCGGTTTATTTTGGCGGTGTCCATGCCGTATAATCGGCGGATGACGCTGCACGCTTGCCGCCGCGCTTTTCATGGCCGGGCGGGAGATAAGCCTGATCCGTTCCGGTCATGTTCGGCTTGTGCGGACGCTGCCAGCCTTGCCGATAGGGTGTTTTTTTCTTCGGCGGCGGCGGAATTTCATCGGTCTGGTGATGGATCCAGCCGTGCCATTCCGGCGGAATCATGCTGGCTTCGACCACATCCTTATAAACCACCCAGCGCCGTTCGCGTTTTGTGCCTTTTCGCGGTTTTCCGCGATAATAGCGGTTGCCGTATTGGTCTTCCCCGACATGTTTTCCCTTGCGCAGGGTAAAAAACAGAATCTGGATATTGGACAGCACGCCGAAAATTGAAAATTTAGCCATTTTCTCATTTATCTTTCATTGAATCGATCAGCCCCGTATTTTCGCACAGGATGCCGCTTTATAAAACGACTTTTTCAAGGTCAAGTGACGCGCCGTAAATCTCGGCGGCAGTTTTTGTATAATTGCTTGTGATATCGGTGACAAGATATTTCGTCAATCCGTTGCGGCTGATTTTTTCGTCAATTTCCGGGTGACGCGCCAGATAATCGGCCAGTTTGCCGGGAATGATCTCATCCTGCGAGAGAACGGGGAAACCTTCCGGCAGAAGATCGCGCAGATAAGGGCGCAAAAAAGGGTAATGCGTGCAGCCCAGTATCAGCGCATCGATATTTTCTGCCAGCAGCGGCGAGAGATAATGTTTTAAAACTTCCGGCAACCAGCGGCCGCCGTCATTTTCAATCAAAGGCACCAGCAGCGGCGCGGCAGCGGCAAAGATTTGTATCTCCGGATTCAGTTTTTGCAATTCGATCTGGTATATCTGCGATTGCACCAGACGCTCGGTCGCCAGCAATCCCGCACGGCGGCAGTTTTTTTCGATCGTCACCTCCAGCGTCGGGATGACAACGCCCAATATGCGGCGATCGGGAAAGTATTCGGCCAGCCAGCCCTGCTGCAAGCGCCGGAGCGCCGCTGCGCTGGCCGTGTTGCAGGCCACGATAATCAGGGCGCAGTCCTCGGAACGGAACAGATATTCCGCAGCGGCTTGTGTATAATCGTAAATCGCGTCATTCGACCGCCCGCCATAGGGCAGGTGCAGCGTATCGCCGAAATATACGAAATCATGCCGCGGCAGCATCTGCCGCGCGGCCTTCAGAATCATCAGGCCGCCGAGGCCGGAATCAAAAAAACCGATACGCATCATGGAGGGGATAATATTGCTTTCCGCTCAAAAAGAGAAGGCCTGTTTTACAAGACAGGCCTTCTTCCTCTTGAACAGTGTATCCTGCCCGGTATTTTTTAAGGGGCGGGTGTTGTGTTTTCGTTTTTAATTTCTTTTGCTTTTTTCTGGATATTTTCAGAGGCTTTCTTGACCTGACGCTCTGCAGCCGTCTCGAAAACACTGGCCAGAAAATTGGTCGAAAATCTTTTGACGCGACCGACTGTATTGCCGATAAAACCGCGCGTATCCTGTTTGCCGGCTTCGCTGAGTTGCAGCGAATTGCGCAGGCTGTTGCCCCAGCTGCGGACAACGGCCTTGCCTTTCCATGCCACGCCGGTTCCGGCTACGCCTGCACCAAGTCCTGCAATCATCAATCCGACAGGGCTGGCAATGCCGATAGCTGCGGTGGCAAATCCGGCCACTTGCGCAGCAGCAGCCAAAACGGCTG
>SKHU01000029.1 GCA_007116755.1 Alphaproteobacteria bacterium | reverse complement strand
GCCGTTCTTGCAGGGGATGAGAACCAGATCGTGCTGAACGGGATTGAAGAACAGATCGGCGGTGTCCGCCTGTCGTCAAAGGACAAGACCGCGCTGTGGTTTTACGATAACGGCAATCTGGTAAAGGGATAGGGGCGATTTTTTATCCTGCGAATTTCAGCGCTGCGTCTGCGAGGGCGGGGTGCGGCGGGCGGCGTTCGAGGATTTCAACTTTATCGCCTTTGCGGATAGTGCCGCATGTTTCCGGCACGGCGTTCTGGCCGAAAAACGCACCGGCAAGATCGTCTGATTTGCCGCGGCGCAGCTTTGTCAGGGTTTTCAGCGGCTCGTTTGAAACAACCGCCCCCGTCTGCTGACAGATTGTCGTGATTTTGCAACGGGCGCAGGGTTTGACAAGCCGCAGCACCGCATCGCCTATTCTGATTTTATATAGCGCGTCTTCTTCAAAAGCGGCCAGACCGTCCAGCACCAGATTGGGGCGGAAACGCGTCATATCCACGCAGGCGCGGTCGGTTTCGGGCAGATGATCCGCCAGCGCCGCCAGTGATGCCGTATTTGTCACCAACAGCGGAAAACCGTCGGCAAAACCGACAACCCCGTCAGGCAGCCCCCATTTTTCACTTGTTTTGCGGCGGTGCTCGGGTTTTTCCGACAGCCGCACAAGGCGGCAGGACATGCCGAGATACTCCGAAAACCACGCCGCCGCCACGTCACCCGCATCCTGCGCCGTCACCGTATCTTTCCAGATTGTGACTTGCGTTTCGCCCTGAAATTCCGCAACCGTCAAAGGCGGCATCGCCGGCGCGGAAAATACCGTGCTGTTCCCCTCTGCCGCCGTGCCGATCAGCGGCATTTTTTCACAACCGCGCAGCCGCTGCGTTAAAAAACCGTTTTCTTCATTGACCAGCAGCCATTCGCGGTCGCCTTTCGGCCCGCGCGGCAGAATCTCCATCTGCTCCGTTTCATATCCGGCGGCGGATTTCAAAGGATATATCCGGCAGGCGGCGACACGGATGCCCATCACGCGCCACCCCGTTTCGGTGTTTTGCTGCGCCGCGCAGGCGGTTTCGGCGGTGCATCATGCGTCAGGCCGCGTGCCTTTGCCGCATCGCGAATAAACGCGGTCAATTCGGGCAGAATATCGTTTTTCCAGATTTTGCCGCTGCCAAGATCGTAATGACTGGCTTTGTCATGGACGATATTTTTGCGCAACGCATCGGGAATTTTTTTGCAGAGCTTCTGCGCCGCTTCCGTCTGGGCGGGCGGCACGATCTCGTCCTTTTTGCCTGATACGGTGAAAAGCGCCGTATCCGTTACCGCAGCGGGATCAATCCTTACGCCGCGATGCATCATTTTGCCGCGCGCCAGCGCTGCTGTCTGGAACACGTCGCGGATTGTGTCCAGATAAAATTTCGCCGGCAGATCGCTAACGGCCAGATATTCGTCGTAAAACTCTTTTATTTTACCGGATTTTTGCGTGTTCTTGCTGCGCAACGCCGCGAGCAGCCTGTCGCGGTTTTTGCCGTGTTTTTCCGCATCAAGGCTCATCAGCCCCGCAAGCTGCAGAAATCCGGGATAAACTTTGCGCCCCGCGCCTTTATACCCTTCCGGCACGCGCATAATGACGTTTTTTTCAAACCAGTCCGGCGGCTTTTGCCGCGCAAATTTTGTCACGGGCGATTCCGCCGCGTCGGTATCAATCGGCCCGCCCATCAGCGTCATTGAAACGGGCGCTTTTTTCCCTTGATCCTGCGCGTTCAGCGCCGCAGCCGCCAGCACCGGAACCGTCGATTGCGAAAAGCCGATCAGATGCACATCGCCGCCGATCTCATCCATCGCCTCGCGCACAGTATCGATATACTCCTCCAGCCCGAATTCGCCGTGTTTTTGCGGCACGTCGCGGGCGTTTTCCCAATCGAGAACATAGACCTCATGCGCGGGCAGCAGCCCCTTGACCGTATCGCGCATCATCGTCGCATAATGGCCGGAGGTCGGCGGCACGATCAAAACTTTCGGATCATTCCTTTTGCAATCGCGACGGAAATGTTTCAGCGTGGCAAAGGGATTTTTTTTCAGCGGCGTTTCCGTCACATCCGTATTTTTGCTGCCGATTTTTACCTTATCGATGCCGAAAGCCGGTTTCGGATGGTCTTTGGCCAGATAATTCCAGAATTCCTCTGCGGCTTCGGCCTCTCCGGCCGCTGCCCCCGCGCCCGGAAACAGACCGCTTTTTTCCAGAAGCTTGAGCGCATCGGCGGTATTGCGCGAGGATTGCGCCCAGAAATTGAACTGCATTTTCAAAGATTTTTGCCACAGATCATGCAGGTTGTAGCGCATCGGAGCTGTCCCTTAAAATTTATTCGCAGGCGTGCCCGCCGTCCAGCCGCCGTCCAGTGCCATATGCGTGCCCGTCACTTTCGCCGCCGCATCGCTGACAAGATACAGAACCGCCGCGGCAATATCCTCGATCCCGACAAAATCCTTGATGGCGTGGTTTTTCAGCATGATTTTTTCAACGACCTCATCCTCGCTCATGCCGTATTCCTTTGCCTGTTCGGGAATTTGCCGCTCCACCAGCGGTGTCAGCACATAGCCGGGACAAACCGCATTGACGGTGATACCCGATTCCGCCAGATCCAGCGCGGCGGCTTTGGTAAAGCCGATCACCCCGTGTTTGGCGGCGATATAGGCGGATTTATACGGCGAGGCCGTCAGCCCGTGTGCCGAGGCGATATTGACAATACGCCCGCCTGTTTTCTGCTGTTTCATAAAAACAGACGCGGCTTTCGTCGCGTGAAACACGGCAGAGTAATTGATCGCCGTGATCTGGTCCCATTTTTCTTCGGGGAATTTGTCCACCGAGCAGACATATTGGACACCGGCATTATTGACCAGAATATCGACGCGACCGAACGCCTCATGCGCCTTTTCAACCATCTCGCGGATTTCGGCGGGTTTACTCATATCCGCATCGTTATAAAATACGCGCACGCCTGTTTTTTCAGCCAGCGCCGTGCGGTTTTTCTCGATCTCCGCCGCATCGCCGAATCCGTTCAGCACGATATCCGCGCCGGCTTCGGCCAGCATTTCCGCAATTGCACGACCGATACCGCTTGTCGATCCGGTGACAATCGCCGCTTTTCCTTTCAGGGGTTTATTATGATCGGCACTGTGCGCAAAGAAAAATCCTGACATATTCTGCCTCGTTTCCTGATCTGTGGTTTTAAAATAGACTTGATCTTATGCCCAAGACTATGCCATGCAGATTTTATTTACACAAGTTTTTCGCGGAACGGTTCAAGCAGCGGCAGCGCCTCCGGCGCAATGCGGGACAGCCCGTCTGCTGCAAAATCCAGCACCTCGCGCGCCGATACATTGACCGCCTCGTTATACAGCCCGTCTTTTGCCGCAGCAAGCCGCAGCGCCGCAAAATCCCGCGCAGAGCGCTGCATCACAGCCTCATGCGCTGCGGCAAGCGTCTTTTCATCGTAAAGAATACCGACCCACAGCGCCGCCATCGCCTTG
>SKHU01000264.1 GCA_007116755.1 Alphaproteobacteria bacterium | reverse complement strand
CGGCGCATCTACGGCGATGTGATCCCCTCGCAGGATGTCAATACGCGGATTATGACCTTAAAACAGCCGGTCGGCGTATCGGCGGCGATTACGCCGTGGAATTTCCCGTCCTCGATGATTACGCGCAAGGCGGGGGCGGCGCTGGCGGCAGGCTGCCCGATCATCGTCAAACCGGCGGAGCTGACACCGTTTTCGGCGCTGGCGCTGGCGGTACTAGCGGAAGAGGCCGGAATTCCCGCCGGAATTTTCAACGTCATCACCGGAAAATCGCGCGAAATCGGCGCGGAATTCTGCGAAAGCGACACGGTGCGCAAACTCAGCTTTACCGGATCGACGGCGGTCGGAAAAATCCTGATGAAGCAATGCGCCGATACGGTAAAAAAACTTTCTCTGGAACTGGGCGGCAACGCGCCGTTTATCGTGTTCGACGATGCCGATCTTGAACTGGCCGTCACAGGCGCTGTGATGTCGAAATACCGCAACAGCGGCCAGACCTGCATCTGCGCCAACCGTATTTTTGTGCAGGACGGCATTTATGATGCGTTTCTTGAAAAATTCCGCGCGGCTGTGGAAAAAATGCCGGTCGGCAACGGCCTGGAAGAGGGGGTCGAACTCGGCCCGATGGTGAACGAGGAAGGTGTGCAGAAAACGCAGGAACATATGCAGGATGCGCTGGCCAAAGGCGCGCGGCTGGTTTCGGGCGGCTCGCCGCATCCGCTAGGCGGGCTGTTCGTGCATCCGGTTATTCTGGCCGATACGACGGACGAGATGGCCTGTTTTTCCGAGGAAACCTTTGGCCCGCTGGCGCCGGTTTTCCGCTTTAAAGAGGAAGACGAGGTTGTCACCCGCGCCAATAATACCGAATACGGGCTGGCGGCCTATGTCTATACCCGTGATCTCGGGCGGTTCTGGCGGGTGTCGGAAAAGCTGGAATACGGCATGGTCGGCATCAACAGCGGACTTTTGTCCACGGAACAGGCTCCGTTCGGCGGCATCAAACAATCGGGTATCGGCCGCGAAGGCTCGAAATACGGTATCGAAGATTATCTGGAGATCAAATATCTCTGCGTCGGCGGAGTCTAGGCGGCTATCCGCTGTCTTTCGGTTCTTCCAGCGGGCTGAGTTCGCCGTTTTGTGACAGCATCACGGCATAGGGACGCGTGGACGGAATCTGCGACAGGATAATGGTGACAATCACCATGATCGGGATGGACAGGAACATACCCGGCAGACCCCAGATTGCGCCCCAGACCGACAGCGACATCAGGATAACGATCGGGCTGAGATTGAGCGACTGCCCCATCATGCGCGGATCAAGAAAGTTTCCGATGGCGATCTGGATGCCCGTCAGCCCGAAAGCGATGTAGAAAAACGGTGCCAGCGTATCGAATTGCACCAGCGTCAGCAAAGCGGGGAAGATAACCCCCATGATCGAACCGATCATCGGGATGAAGTTCAAAAAGAAGATGATCAGCCCCCAGAATTCGGCAAAATCAACGCCGACCCATTTCATGACAAGGAAGCTGAGAATCCCCGTCAGCGCACTCATCAGCGTTTTCACCCAGATATAGGTCTGAATTTTGGAATCGATATTGTGCAGAATTGCACGGATGCGTTTTTCCTGTTTTTTTGAGGAGGCCATCTCTGCAATTTTGCGGTCAAAGGTACGCTGCTCGTATAAAAGAAACGCGACGTAAACAAAAACGATGAACGCCGTTCCGGCAATACCGGTAAATGTTCCGGCCAGATCGCGCAGAATATGGTTGACGTCGATATATCCGGTGACATCTTTAATCGTCAGTTGCTCGTCCATATCGAGCTTTTCAATAATATCGTCGAACATAATCTGCAGGTTCTGCTGATAGACGGGCGCGCGTTTGACGACATTGTCGATATTGCGACCGACCAGACCTGCGATCAGATAAATACCGTAGGCCAAAAGCGCAATCGCCGAGGTGTAGCACACAAAATTCGGAAGTTGAAAGTCGGCAATTTTAATCCGGTGGATACGCTTGGCAATCGCGTTGATCAGATACCAGAGCCCGAGCGCCATCACCAGCGGCAAAATGATGTTTTTTGCCATCACCAGCAGATAGATGAACAGCCCCAGCGCAATAAACCCGATCGGGAATTGCAGGGCTTTTAAATATTTCACACCCGTATTGTTTTTTACCGCAGCCAATGCTTTATCCTTAAATTAATGGGCGTTAATGGAGCGTGCCGTCTTTTTTTGCCGTCAGGAAATAATTGACGGAAAAATCGCGTTTGTGAAGGGAAAACCGATCGGAAAGCGGATCGTAAACCAGCCCTGTCATATCGCAGGGTATGAAACCCTGTCGCCGTAAATCCCGCGCCAGCTCCGAGGGGCGCACGAATTTTTTCCAGCTATGCGTACCGCGCGGCAGCCAGCCGAGCAGATATTCCGCTGCAACAATCCCGAGCGCAAAACTTCGCGCCGTGCGGTTTAATGTCGAGAAAATCAGAATACCGTCCGGTTTGACCAGCTTTGCCGCCGTTTCGACAAAAAGCGGTACATCCGCGACATGCTCGACGATTTCCAGTGCCAGCACGGCATCATAGCGTTTTTTGCTTTTTGCCAGCAAGTCTTCCGCCGTGATGTGCCGATAGGACGGGTTGTTGCGGGGCATCCCCGAGTCCAATGCGTGGGCGGTTGCGATTTTAATATTTTCCTCCGCCGCGTCGATTCCCGTCATTTTTGCGCCTGCCCGTGCCAGCGGTTCGGAAACCAGACCGCCGCCGCAGCCGATATCGAGAATTTCGATATCTTTCAGCGCCTCCAGCGTGCGCGGATTACGGCAGAAATGGTCGCAAATCTGTGTGCGGAGATATTGCAGCCGTACGGGGCCGAGTTTGTGCAGCGGCTTGAAAGCGCCGTCCGGATTCCACCACTCCGAAGCCTGCGCGCCGAATGCGGCAACTTCTTCGGGATCAACAGTGGTTTTTTTTCGCGCGTGATTCGTCATCATCATTCCAAAAAACTCTACCCTTAAAATCTAAAGCTTTCCGCGACTTTTGACAAAGTTTTTTTGCAGTTAATTATTTTTTCATATTCCTGATATAACATAAAAAGCACGACATAATCGTTTATCGCATTTACGGAAGAGAACAGGCGGAAAAATGATCAGGCAGGGATTTCACAGCAAAACAATCGGTGCGAGAGAAGACAAAGATGCGCTTGACGCATTGCCGGTCCATCGTTTGCTGGAGTATGTGCGCAGTGAAATCACAGTACTGCAAGGCCGTCTGCGCGCACAGCAGACATTGCCGCAGGAATTTTCCGGCGCGGCCGGACCGCAACAACAACCGGCCAATGATGCGGCCTATGCCGGATGTTTCGGTCTGCTGGCCTTTGGAGAAATGTTTTTTGGTCTGTTGCTGGAGGCTTGTTTTGAACCCGATACGCTCGCCTCTTTCGGCGGGCTTCTCTCGGGAGAGACGCTCGCGGCAATGCTCGGCGGGCTGATTGTTATGTCGGATAGCGGAGGGCGGCAGAATTTGCAGCCCTCTT
>SKHU01000273.1 GCA_007116755.1 Alphaproteobacteria bacterium | reverse complement strand
TGTCCGCCATCGAAAAATCGTCACACCCCGCCATTTGATATATTTTAAAGACACCGGAATATTATCACCTCTTTCTATCGCGGACAATCTGCCTATAATGAAGCCTATATTAAAAGTTGTATATTTAACTTAAATGCGCCTTTTCTTTATTGGAAAATTATAAATTTCATAACCATATCTTATATTTATGAAAATATCGTGGCAAAAATTCCTGAAAATGAAAATCTCCGTTATCGGGGCTCTGCTGCTTTTATGGCTGCTTTTGCCGCAGGAGCTGCGCGACAGCCTGACCGAAACGGTAACACCGTCACAAGCCGGACGCATCGAGGCTGCCGTCGTTTTTCACCGTATTCCCGTTTATACCATACGTGTCACCAGTGCGTCGGGGGCAGCGGATTATTTTAATATGTATATCGTCGCCGGTGACCGCGAGGAAATGGAAGCCGGAGAAATCAATTGCGGCATCATGAATCTTGGATATTTCACGGAGGATTTCGTTTATGACGAAAGGGTGGAATATTGTGAAGTCATCTTTTTTTAGTTAGTCTGATTTTTAGTTGGTCTGGCAAAACAGATTTTTTTCAAGAAGGATAGCCCTATCCATGACAGCCGTTTCCGCAATGTTTCTTTCGGTGTTCTTTTTCAGCCTTTATCCGCTGCTGGCTTCTTACGGTCTGGAGAACAACGACCCCGTTCTGTTTGTCATGCTGGCACATTTTTTCTGTGCCGTTGTCTCTTTTCTGATCGGGCGCACATTGTTCCACCGCCATTTTGCGACGCTGCCGAAAAAAAGAACGGCAAAACAAACGGCCGATTTCGCCGAAATTTTCTTTGTCGGCTCTAAAACATGGTTTTATGTTTTTGCCACAGGTGCTGCGGCGGCGGTGGCGCATTCCTGCTTTATGCTGGCGCTGCTGAAAACCTCGAAAATCGGGGCGACGATCATCTATGAAACATGGCCGATTCTGGCGATATGGATTACCCCGTTTCTTGTCGCCAAAGCCTGGGAGAAAGTGCGGCGCAGCGATTATATTTTCGGTCTTCTGGCGCTTGTCGGCGTTGCGTTTATCATCGCGGCCGAAAACCGCGAGGCTCTGTTGCAGTTTGACCTTAAAGCGGCTTTTGAGGCGGACCCCCAACGGATGCAGGGCTATCTGCTGGCTTTTATCGGCAGTCTGGGGATTGCCGTCAGCACCGTCATGCGGGCGGGCGTGTCGCAACATTTTACGCAAAAATATGACGGCAATGTTCTGCTGAGCGCCGGTATCAGCAGCGGTCTGACCCGTATGGCCGCCCTGCCGTTTTTTGTGCTGATCTTTTTGTTTTTCCAATCGCACGGGCTGGCGGGGTTTGTGTTAAACGATATTCTGCTGGCGGTGCTGGTCGGTATTGTTGTCTATACTTTCGGAAGCCTTGCCTATACCTACAGCTTTCTGAATTCCAAAAGCCCGAATATTCAGGTGATGTATTATATTGCGCCGGTGCTGTCGATTATCTGGCTGCAGCTTTCCGGATTTTCACAAATCAACGACTTTATCGTGATCGGCACGGTTTTCGTGCTGACTGCCAATTTGCTGGTCACCGTCAAGGCCGAACACAGCATTTCCTATAACGCCACCATATTGACCCTGCTGCTGGTGGGCGGTTTCTGTTACTTCACAACCGGTCTTGGTTTTGACGGTTTTTATGACGCGATGTCCTTTACCAGCGTTCTTTATGCCATTCTGATCGCCTTTGCATGGGATCGCGTCATGCGCCGCGACCGTCATATCGAACAGATTACGCTGGATATCGCCTATGGGCTGGATGAATTGCAAAGCCGCGCCAAAGCCAAAGAGAAAAAACCTGTTGCCGCGCTGGCAAAACATACCGAAAAGATATTCTCCAGCGGAGACAAGACCGTGCTTGCCGCCGCCTATGCCGGTCTGGAGAAAATCCGGTCCGAATTTGATGACGCAACAGCCCGCGGCGTTTTTAAAAATCTTGATGATCTGATCCTGTCAAAAACGCGCGGCTTCATGCTCAGCGAAATTGTCGTACTGGCGATGATCGGCGGTATCACTGTGACCGCTCTGATGGTCTTTCGTCCGGACGGGCATTGGGAGGATATGGCCTCGGTTGTGATGAGTGCGGCTGTGGTCTTCATATTTTTTGCCATTTTTGACCAGCTTAAAAATTGCCACACAAGCCCGCTGCAACAGAAAAAAGGGCAGCGTTTTTATACGCTCGACAGCCGTATTTTCAGCCCGGCCAACCCCTTTCACCTGATCTCCGTGGTGCTGATTGTTGCCATGCTGGCCGTTTTCAGCGCATTGTTCGCTTATAAACACGGGGCTTTCCCGCTGTAAAGGCAGGTGATATAATCTCCAAATCAATTTTTGTTTCGGGGAGTAAACCGCCATGTCCGCCAGCCAGTCGCAGCCGAAAAACTTTGCCAGAGCCGTTTCCGCATCACATAACAATGCGCTGACGCGCAAGGATATCGAATATCTGTTCAGCCGCCGCAGCCCCGAGGAAATCGGCAAGGGCATGAAAGGGCTTGGTATTGATTACATCAAGACCGGCGTATTTGACATCGACGGCATTCTGCGCGGCAAATATATGCATCGCGACAAATTCGTGTCTGCGGTGAAAAACGGTTTCGGATTTTGCGATGTGGTGCTGGGCTGGGATTCCAACGACCAGCTTTACGATATGTCCTCCTATACCGGCTGGCACACCGCCTATCCCGATGCCGAGGTACGTATTTTGACCGAAACGGCGCGGGTTCTGCCGTTCGAGAAAAACGGCGTCTTCTGTCTGGCCGAATTCACGGGCGCGGCGGAGAAATACTGCCCGCGCGGGGTTTTGCGCCGTATTTTAAAACGTGCCGCCGATCTGGGCTATGCGCCCGAGGCGGCTTGCGAGTTCGAGTTTTTTGTGTTTGAGGAAACGCCGCATTCGGTGCGCGAGAAAAATTATAAAAATCTGAAAACCATGACTCCCGGATTTTTCGGCTATTCGGTGCTGCGCAATTCGGTGCATGCGGAGTTTTATAACGAATTTACCGATATGTGCAGCGAGATGCGCTTTCCGCTGGAAGGCGTGCATACCGAAACCGGCGCAGGGGTGATCGAGGCGGCGCTGATTCACGAAAATGCGCTGGAAGCCGCCGACCGCGCCGCGCTGTTCAAAACCTTCACCAAAGTCATGGCGCAGCGCAACGGGCTGATGGCAAGTTTCATGGCGAAATGGTCGCATGACTGGCCGGGGCAATCGGGGCACATCCATGTGTCTTTCAAGAGCACGGAAAACGGTCGCAATGTCTTTTATGATAAAAAATCCGCACATAATATATCCGATGAAATGCGCTGGTTTATCGGCGGGCAGCAGGCGCTGATGCCCGAGCTTTTGTGCATGACCGCCTCGACCGTCAACAGTTTCAGCCGCCTGATTCCCGGATTCTGGGCGCCGACAGCGGCAGCTTGGGGGATCGAAAACCGTACCACGGCGCTGCGCGCGATCTGCGGCAGCGAAAAGGCGCAGCGCGTTGAATACCGCATTGCCGCGGCCGAT
>SKHU01000129.1 GCA_007116755.1 Alphaproteobacteria bacterium | reverse complement strand
GGTTTTCCGCCTCTTTCTTTCGCGACAGTAGCACATCCAGCGTCTCCCGCGCAGCATCGGCGATCGGCCCTTGAGTGATGCGTGCAATATAAACAGCACGACAGATGTGGTTCAGCGCCGCCTGCCCGATTTCCGGAAGCCAGATCAAAGCGCCGGATTCCATCATCGCAACGCGATCAAGATAAAAACACTGCTGGCAGTAATGGCAGGCGGTGACAAAATTCTCGATGCGGTTCATCTCTCCGGATTTATCGGGATCCTGCCCTGTATAATGCGCGATCTGATGTTTATCAGCCTGAAAACCGCAATACTGGCACACACCCTTGTCACGAGCGACAACCTTGTCGGTTACGTCATCACTTACGTCCAATATGTTGTAGGAAAAAACACGTCCCGAATCATTATAGGCACTGACACCCGGAACAATACTGAGATATTTCACTTTGAATCCTTATCTTTCTGCGGTCAACCAGCGTTCTACTCTACACCTTATAATTATATCCGCAACGACACCTCAAGTCGACTCTGCAAACACGCTAACGCTATCAGATAAACGCGATCCCCAGCGCATCGTAACCCAGCGATTGCTGCAGCATATTGATCACGCGACCGAGATTGAATGCCAACGCGCCGCCGATCATAAAGGTCAGTGACTGCGTGATTGAATGGTTCTGGTTACCGTCGGCAACCA
Source organism: Alphaproteobacteria bacterium (assembly GCA_007116755.1). Taxonomy (GTDB): domain Bacteria; phylum Pseudomonadota; class Alphaproteobacteria; order Micavibrionales; family CSBR16-224; genus CSBR16-224. Next base: position 2,877 of record SKHU01000129.1, on the reverse strand, counting down.
GTTTCATAATATATATGCCCCGCAAAAATGCAATGAAGCCAACCAGAGATACGAACATCAACAGCGAACCGATCACCGCGCGCAACTGATCTTCATTGCCGCCAAGTGCTGTTTGCACGTAACCGGAGAACTGGGCATAGTTTTGCATCTGACCGTCACCGAACAGGCTCGCACTGAACGTCCCCATCGACTGGCCAAGCGCCATCAGCATCATACCGGCAATAAAGGTGAACAGCGTCCCCATGCCCGTCGGGCCGCGCGGCCCTTCCTGCGCTGTTTTGATCAGGCGGGAAATACCGACCAAAATCAAAGCCAGTCCTAAAATGAAAGAAAAGGAAATCATCAGATATTTCATCGGCGTAGCAATATTGGTGATAAACGCTACCGCCACCTCATCCAGTGCTACCGGCGTTGGCACAACACTTCCTGCAACGCCCCAGTTGTTGCCGGCCACTTCCCCCGTATCCGTGCCGAACAGCGTTCCTTTGACGATATTTGTTGTCAAGGGCAACGCCAGAAAAGCTCCGCCGGCGATCAGTCTTTTAACCCCTGCGCTGATTGGTGTCTGCGGCGGATTATCGACATGATCCCTCAGTTTCAACACTCCGGCAACAGCCAGAAACAAGCCGGAGACAAAAGCAATCGTTGTCAGAATATTCGGAACCCTGCGCAAAGATTCATGCAGGTTCGTCATGACTTCACCCGTACTCGGTGCTGCGGCATGCGCAAAATCGGGAAGGGCAAGCGCAACTGCGCCGACCATTACCGCTGAATATAGCAGGGTTTTTGATATTCTTCTCACGAATCAACACCTCTGGCAATTATTATGCTTATACTACTATTAGACCATGTTTTAAAATCGCTGACAAATACGGGAGGCTGGATACCCCTCTCAAAACATGTTAAATAATTGTATTTAAAAAGTTTAATCGCCGCGTCCCCCGGGTGTTTTTAAAGAAAAAAATTTCCTAAAAGAACTGTTAATTTTATCTTGTATTTTATCTTTCTACAAACGGCACGCCCTATGAAACCACACTCTTTTTTATCGTAAGTTTTGTCTTCCGGTGCGTCAAGTTTTGCTTTGACAGCGGTCGCATTATGTTATAATTATAGGCGATGCGGTATCTTTTTTAAGAACAGAATTTGAGTGTGCATCAAAACACATCAAAAAACACATCGAAACAAAAATCACCAAAATAAATCAAAGGCAGGATCATGCAAAACGTGAACAGAAGACAGTTTTTGGGGGGGAGTCTGATTATTGCGGCGGCAACGCAAATGTGGTGGCCGAACGCCTCCGATGCCGCCCGGCTTGCATCGGGACGCAGCATTTCTTTTGAGAACGCCCATACGGGGGATAAATTCAACGGCGAATACTGGCAGGATGGGCGCTATCTACCTGATGCATTTACACAAATCAAGAAAGTTCTGCGCGACCACCGCAATAACGAAATTTTCCCGATTGACCCGCGTCTGATGGATATTCTGTTCGTTTTGCAAAAGCGTATGGACACAAACCAGTCCTATAATGTTTTTTCCGGCTATCGCTCTCCGGAAACCAACCGCCGTCTGCGGCGTATGGGTTTCGGCGTTGCCGAGCGTAGCCTGCATATGCAGGGGCAGGCCGTCGATCTGCGTTTGCCCGGCCGCCGCCTGTCGGATCTGCGCCGTCAGGCCGTTTCGCTGAAAGCGGGCGGTGTCGGCTATTACCCGAACAGCAGTTTCGTGCATTTGGATACGGGGCGCGTGCGCCACTGGTAAAAAAATCTGGCGCAGGCGAATCACCTGTGCTAGACTGAAGATGTCGGAAAAGTTTCGGTCGTCCGGCCGGAGATTTTCAAGAAAAACTACTTTGTCTTCAATTACTTGAAAGGCATCCTTTTGCGAAACAGTATTCTGTTTGTCTTACCGGATATCATACACAAATATACCGCCTGCCGCGCCGGCAAAACTCCGGAAACGGATAGCGGAAAAACAGCGGCACGGAATGCCAAAACCGCGAAAAAATCAGAAATTTCCACCGAAACCTCCCCTGCAAGCGGGAGGTTTTTTGCTACGCGTGCGGAGCATCCTCCGCACGTCTTTACGTCCCACCCCTATCCACCTCAGTGAAGGAGATCTATCTCATGGGAAAAAAATCCAAAACCGCCAAATACATGCAAAAAAACAACGATGTCCGCAAAGTGCATCCGCTGTTTCAGGAAGGGCCGTCATGGGATCCGCTTGCGGAGTATAAAGGAGAAAGGGACAAAAAATACCTGAAAACCGTCAAGCCGCGCAGCGAAGGCCAGAAAGAGCTGATGGATGCCATCAACAATTACAATCTGACGCTGGCCATCGGTCCTGCGGGAACGGGAAAAACCTATCTGGCGATTGCCGCCGCCGTCGAAGCCTATGAGCGCGGCGATATCGAGCGCATCATCCTGTCCCGCCCTGCAATCGAGGCGGGGGAAAGCATCGGATATCTGCCCGGCGACATGCAGGACAAGATGGCGCCCTACCTAAGACCGCTTTACGATGCGCTGCATGACAGGCTCGGCCTGAAACGTCTGAAACATATGATGGATTCGGGCGAGATCGAGATTGCGCCGGTCGGATATATGCGCGGCCGTACGCTGAACAACGCCTTTGTCGTCATCGACGAGGCGCAGAACTGCACCTATGTACAGATCAAAATGCTGCTCTCAAGGCTGGGCTGGCATTCGACGATGGTCGTCACAGGCGACCCCGACCAGAGCGACCTGCTCAGCGGTATGTCCGGACTGTCCGATATTGCAGGAAAGCTGGAAAATGTAGAAAACATTGCCGTCTGCCGCCTGAAAGAGGTCGATATCGTCCGCCACCCGCTGGTTGCAGAAATGCTTGAATTTATTTAAT